>JBELFC010000028.1:0-28807 GCA_042093175.1 Tenacibaculum sp.
CAACAGGTGCTACTGGAGCTACAGGTGCCGCTGGTACAAATGGAACAAACGGTACGAACGGAACAAATGGTGCAACAGGTGCTACTGGAGCTACAGGGGCTGCTGGTACAAATGGTACTAACGGAACAAATGGCGCAACAGGTGCTACTGGTGCAACAGGTGCTGATGGAGCTACTGGAGCTACCGGACCAAGTGGTCCAATTACAAACCTAAGTCAAAACCTTACTACAGGAACAATAACCTATGTAAATGAAACACCTACTACTCAAACAGCGAATGTGGTTGCTGCTGAAGCTGACAATAAATTGACTGTTGGTGCTAATGGAGGTGCTTACTTTTCTGGACCAGTAACTGTTGCTGCAGGAAAAATTAATGCTGATGGTACAGTAGCTAAAATTTATAGAGCAAGAATTATAAAACTTACTACGAATAACGGAGGTGGTGGTACCGAAGGTGATTATGAAATAAGGTTTATTGATTCTGGTGGTGCAGATACAACACTTCCTGATGATGACTATATTATTCAATTAACAATTATGGATTGTGGTGGTAATTGTCCAGGAAATACTGGTGCTAATTATGATGACCCTGGTATAACATACTATGATCAAACTACGTCCGGTTTCAAGGTTAATATTGGAGACAGTGATAATGGAACAACACAAAAAGATGATATCGATTTAGAGTTTATGTTTACTGTTATAGATTTTTAATAAAATGATTAAAAAATTATTTTATATATTTCTTGTAATTCAATCAGCTAATCTCTTTTCTCAAATAGACAGTGGTTCATTGATGTCATTACCTAAAGCAAGTTCTATAGATTTAGATAACATTTTATCTCCTAAGCTTGGAAGTTTAGCTTATGACACTGATAAGGATAGGGTTGTAGAGTATACAAGTGAGGGATGGTTAGAAATTAAAACAACAAGAGATGTACATGTAGGTGCTTTTATTATTACAGAACCTGGACAAAAGAAAATAGACATTCCTTTTAAACCTTATCAAATTACTTTTGTTGCTCATGCAAATATTGACAGTTTAGACTCTCTAGATGATGATAATGATACTGGCAATAATGACAGAGGAATAGATAACTCATTTGGTACAATGAATGGTTTCACAAGAAATGACAATACTCCACCTACTCAACAGGTAATATATGTTGGAGGAAGTGGTAATTCAATTAACGATATTTCAAGATATGCTAGTAGTTCTAATTGTATTGCTATTAGATATAGTGATCAAAATGGTAATAGCTTAGGTAAAATAACAGCTAATTTACATTCTTTTAACACAGATGGTTTTACTATTAACGTAACATACACTAATGGAGATATAACTGTAAATAATGGTAATTCTCTTGTGGATGTTCAACCTGAAGATGTTTTAAATGAAAAAATTGTAGTTTTATTTACTGCATATAAATAATATATAACCATGGAGCGTATATTTATTATTAGTTTATTTTTTTTCTCGTCAACTTTGTTATCTCAAATTGATGCAAACTCTGTAATGGGGCTTCCTACCACTGTAAATGATACTGAAATGAACGGTATAACAGGAGCAAATGAGGGATCGATGGTTTATAATATTTCTCAAAAGAACATATATATATTTGATGGAACTAACTGGGTTCCTGTAAATAAAGATAAAAATACAGTTGGTGATATTGTATATAGCTCCTTAACATCAGATCATTCTGGATGGTATTTATTAAATGGAAGAGCTATAACTACGTTACCAACAAATGCTCAAACTAATGCAACAAACCTAGGTTTCACAACCAACTTACCTAATGCTGAAGATAGAGTTTTAAAACACCCTTCTGCAACTCAAAATATTGGTGACCTAGGAGGTCAATCTAACACTGTTTTAACACAAGCTAATCTACCAAATATTACTTTTAACGGTACTACATCTACTGATGGTAATCACAGTCATACTGTTAGTAGAGCTATTGGTACTGATCAAGTTAGACACCCAAGTGATGCTAACAGAACGTTTTTCAATCAAAACGGAAGTACAAATACTAATACTACAGGAAACCATAGCCATACAGTTACAGTTAATAGTGGTGGTAGTAATCAATCTTTTGATAGGTATCAGCCTTATATAGTCTTTAATACTTTTATTTATTTAGGACTATGATAAAACAAACATTCATCTTTCTAACTTTTATAGTTATAGTTAATTCTACTTACTCTCAAATAGATAGCGATTCTGTTATGGGAATACCAGTAGCAAGTAATGATACAGAAATGAATGGTATAACAGGAGCTACTGAAGGTTCAATGATATATAATATGACACAGAAAAACATATATTTCTTTGACGGTACTAATTGGAGTCCTGTTAACGAAGTTAATATTTCATTAGGTCAAATTAAATACAGTGTTTTAACAACTGATCATTCTGGTTGGTATATACTAAATGGAAGAGCTACTAGCTCTTTACCTACTTTGGCTGAAACTAATGCTACAACTTTAGGTTTTACGACTAATATTCCTAATTCTGAAAATAGAACATTAAAACACCCCTCCTCTACTGAAAATATAAATGACACTGGAGGTTTACCAAATACTACTTTATCACAATCTAATTTACCTAATGTAAATTTTGCAGGTACCACGTCAGCTGATGGTAATCATAACCATAATTTTAATAGAGCTTTAGGAGCTGATCAAATTAGAAATGGTGCAGATGCAAATAGAACTTTTTATAATCAGGCAGGAACAACAAATACTAGTACATCTGGAAATCACAGCCATACATTTTCAGTAAATACAGGTGGTTCTAGTCAATCTTTTGATAGATATCAACCATACTTAGTAGTTAACACATTTATATATTTAGGATTATAATTATGAAAAAGATACTATTATTTATAGCCTTTATTTTTACATGTAATTTAGTAACTTCCCAAATTGATGCTGGTTCAGTAATGGGGTTACCAACTGCTCAAAACAATACAGAAATGAATAATATTACTGGAGCAACTGAAGGTTCTTTCCTATATAATATTACTGAAAAAAATATTTATTTTTTTAATGGTACTACTTGGATTGCTCCTACAAATTCATTTAGTAACATCTATTCTTCCAATGGTACATTACTTGGTCCTAGAACTTTAAATGGTGGTGGAAATTCACTAGTTTTTAATAACTTAAATGTATTACAATTTTTTAGTAATGGCGCTACTCAATTATTTGCTACTGGAGCTTTACAATTAGGTTCTACAGGTAATTCTACACAAATATCTGGTGCTTTAGGTTTAACATTAACTGCTACTTCTAATGGTATTACTTTAAATGGGAATACAGTACTTAATAACAACTTAAGAGTTGTAGGTTCTTTTTCAGATAGTAGTTCTAATGCAGGAACAAATGGACAAGTATTATCATCAACCGGAACAGGAACACAATGGGTAGATCCTAATTTAGCTGAAGTTATTAATAAAACAGCCAGTTACACATTAACATCAACTGACAATGGAAAAGTTTTTACTTTCAATAGTGCTACCGATGTTACGCTAAACGTTCCTGCTGGCTTACCTGTTGGCTTTAATATTAGCATTTACCAAATAAACACAGGAAAAGTTGAAATAACCGGAATTGGTGGAGTTACAGTTTTAAATAGATTATCTCGTTTTAAAACCGCAGGTAAAGATGCTGGTGTTGGATTAGTATGTACTAGCACAAATAATTTTCATTTAACAGGAGATTTAAAAAGATGATAGTATCTAAATATAAAAAAATAGTATTTCTTTTTTACTTGATATCCATATGTGGGTACGGTCAAATAGCGACCTACAACCAATATCCTACATTAAAGCCTTCACACATTTTAGATGAAAAACTTACAGATATTAGCTTTGCCTTTTCAATGAGAGTCCTTGAAAGTGATTATGTAGGTCCTCTAATTAGGTTAAGAAGAGCTGGTGATAATGCTGAACAAGATTTTGGGTGGGGAGATAATGATATAGTCGATATAGTTGCAATTAACGCTTGGAGAGGTGCTAATAATGTGTTTGTGCATACATGGTATGATCAAAGTGGTTTAAACAGACATGCTATTCAAACAACACAAAACAGGCAGCCTCGCTTTTACCCTAATACATTTCCTTATTTTCAAGGAGATGGTAGTAATGATCATTTAATTATAGATACACCAAACGGAATACAAGACATGACTACAAATGGTGATAGAGGAACAGTTATTGGTGTAATGAGAGCTACAAGAAAATCGCAACATACTTTTGGAGTATTATGGGGATCTAATAGATGGTCTGCACATGTAAACTGGAGTAATCAAAATTTATATTTTGACCCAGGTATATGCTGTAACCCTACTCGTAGCTTTAATAATAATGCAAATGTAAATGTATGGGAAATATATTCTTTTATTAAAACTAACACAAATAGTATAGCTCGTTCAGGTGGTGTACAGCGCTTTAATGGAGCATATATACGAGGTAGGTGTACTAGAACAGAAGATTTTGCTATTGGCTGGGCAACTGGAAATCAATCTGGAAACCATGCAACTACTAGTTTTAATGAATTTATTATGTATAAGGTAGATATTAATGCTACTGAGTACCAAGAAATAGAAGAAAATTCAATCACCTTTTGGGGGTTATAAAAAAGACATATTAAACATGAATAAATGTAAAAACATCCCTTTTATCGTTATAAAATTACTTCTTACCGAAATATAAATAACTTTAATAGGAAATAAAATATCTTTGATGTGTAATTAAGAATTAAAAATCACGACATATGAAATGATGTATATAACATAAACAACAAGAACATACAGTATAAACTTTTTCAAGTTTCAAAATAAATAATTAAAGAATTAAAAAATACGGGGGTATTTATGAAGTTTTTATTATCTATTATGGCATTATTTATGTCATTATCAATCAACGCTCAAACATCAGCGTTTCACAATTACGGAAATATTAAAATGCATGAAAATGCAAGTGTAGGATTCCATACTGACTTTATTAACGATGGAGTTTTGGATGACGATAACAAAGGATTAGCTGGTTTTTATAGCGACAGTGAAATAAGAACAGTATCTGGTAACAACAGAGCTGTTTTTGAAAACCTAGAATTTGATGCTATAAATGATATTGAATTATATAGTTCACTAGGAACAACTGGTGAAATGAGCTTTATCAATGGTAAAGTTTTTACTCCACGAAATGAACCTAGTGTTTCATTAGATTATATAAATCATCAATTTTATATTGGAGAAGATGACACAAGACATGTTGATGGTTATTCTTCTGTTTCTGGAGCTAATGAATTTGTTTTTCCTATTGGTGATGACAATAGGCTAAGACCAATGATTTTACCATCACAAACTAATAATAATGATTATAGTGGAGCTTACTATTTTTATAATCCAAACACTCCTCCTACTCATTTTACAGAGTCTTTTTCTACTTCTCAAAAACAAATTTTTATTAGTAATATAAGTAATTTAGAATTTTGGGATTTAGACGGAGCTTCAGAAACAAAAATTACACTTACTTGGGACCCAAAAAGTGATATAAATACTATTAGTAATAATATTAATCTTTTAAGAGTTGTTGGGTGGAGTAAAACTGAATCTAAGTGGATAGACTTAGGTAGAACATCTTCTTCTGGAGATCTTAATTCTGGTAGAATAATGTCAAATTCTTTTATTCCTGATGAATATACTATAATAACTATAGGTTCTGAATTCGCGGCAGGTGAATTAGCAGATATAAACTTAATATTTACTCCTAATGGTGATTCTGAAAATGAAACATTGACTTTTGAAGGTTTAGAGCAATATAAAAATAATAATTTATCAATTTTTAATAGATGGGGTAATGTAGTTTACGAAACTGAAAACTATAAAAATGATTGGAAAGGAAAATCTAATGGTAGAGTTACTATTGATAAAGATCAAGATTTACCAGACGGTACCTATTTTTATTTATTGAAATTAGGAAGTGATGAAAGTAAAAGCCAGAAAGGTTGGATTTATATTCATAGATAATAGTTTATTTTTGTTAAATAAATATTCTTTTCTTTAATGAAATCAAACCATACTTTTGTAATTCCTGTATATCAAGATTCACCTTATCTTGAGATTTGTATAAATAATTTAAAAAAGCAATCTATTGAAAGTAATATAATTATCACTACCTCTACTCCTACTAAAAATACTAGAAGTATTGCAGAGAAATATAATTTAGAGTATTACGCTTTTGAAGGAGATAAGAAAGGTATAGGTAACGATTGGAACTATGCTTTATCAAAAGTAAGCACTCAATATGCGACCATTGCTCATCAAGATGATATTTATGAACGATCATTTACAGAAACTGTTTTAAATAAAATAAAACACATAAAAAAGCCTTTACTTATATTTACAGATTACTATGATTTAGTAAATGGTAAAAAAAGAAAGTCTTCATTAAATTATAAAATAAAAAAAACTCTTTTATTCCCTTTTTTAGTTAAAAACTCACATAGTTGGTTTATTATTAAAAAGGGAATTCTACTTTTAGGAGATCCTATATGTTGCCCTTCTGTTACCTTGAATTTAAAGGACATTGAAAATAGTCATAAAATTTTCTCTCCAAACTACATGTGTGCTCTTGATTGGGTAGCTTGGTTAAAAGTAGCTGGACAAAAAGGGAGTTTTATTTTTATAAATAAAAAACTCATTCAACATCGTATTCATGATGAATCTGAAACAACAGCTTCACTTAACTCTGGAGTTAGACAAAAAGAAGAATATTTAATTTTTAAAAAAATATGGGGGGCATTAATTGCTAAAATTCTAAGTAAAATATATGCAATTGGTCATAAAGATAACCAGATTTAGTTTATTTTTTTTCCGATACTGATGAACTCATTATGTTTAAAAATATTACCAAATACCCTTGGGAATGGAAAAGAATAAAATCTCTCAGGAGAAATAATTAACTCCTCAAATATTTCTTTAACTATAGTAAAATCTGTAAATTCTACATGCGTACTATCAGATTTATAGCCTGCTTCCTGTGGTGTAATAATAACTATTCTTCCTTTCTTTTTTAATAAAGGTAAGTATTCTTTTAACAAAAAAACAGCCTCTTTTTTGGTCATGTGCTCTGCTACGTGTGCTAATAATATTGAATCAAAATTTTCTTTCTTATTGTATTTGGACAATTTAAATTCTTCATTTGAATAAGCTATAAGCCCTTTACTCTTACAAATATTGACAGAATCGATATTATGATCAATCCCTACACCGTTTCCTTCAATATGAAGTAAATTTCTACCTATTCCACAACCAATATCTAATGTATACCCTAAATTTAATTTTCGAATATTATTTCTATAAGGGCGTTGAACATCTAAGAAACGTTTCCACCAAACATATTGTTTTGTTATCAATCTATCAGTATACGCTTTTTTATTAGTGTTTCTCATCCTATTTTCCTTCCTTTTGAATTCTAAGTTGCTCTTTAGCATAATTTAAATTATTTTTTGCTAAAGTAAAATCAGGTTTTAAGTCTACTGCTTTCTGACAGGCAATAATTGCTTTTTCATAAATACCTAAAGCATTATATGAACTCCCTATGTTATTATACGCTTCTGCATAGTTAGTTTTTAATTCAATTGCTTTTTCACTTGCTTTAATGCATTGGTTAAATTTTTTATCCATGTAATATAACACACTAATGTTTAAGTATTTTTCTGCTGTAGGGTTTATCTTAACATCTTCTAAAGCTAGAATTAATTTTGTTTTTTTGCCTTTTGATAAATTTAAATACTTTTTAGATAAACTATCATTAGGTACTATTTTTAAAGTTTTATTTGATAAGTCTTTTAATTTTCCCCAATACTTTTTATCATAATAAATTTGCATCAATAAATGTCTATTAACTAAATTATAGGGATTAATCTTTAGTGCATTTTTAGAGTTCTTTATAGCTTCATTGACTTTTTTATTTTTATTTAAAAATCGAGCATAAAAATAATAAGCAAGGTCATCATTAGGCTTTAAACTAACTGCTCTTTTAAAATGTTCATCTGCTTTTATTATATTTCCCATAGCAGAATTTAAAACTCCTAAATTTATTTGTAATGTAGAATAATTAGGGTAAAACACCAATGATTTATTAAAGTATTCAGAAGCGATAGCATAATTCCCTTTTGACATTTGAGTTAACCCATAATTCATTAAACCTCTACCGTTTTTAGGGCTCTTAATAGTTACGTCATACCAAAAGGTTTCTTCATTTAACCAAACCTTATTACGTTGATAAGTACCGTACCCATATGCTCCTAAAACACAAAATATACCAAACCACAAAAAATAAACGCTTTTTGTACTTGATTTTATCTTTAACTCAAACTTTAATAAATACAAAGCTATTGCATAGGTTATACTAAAAACTAAACCTATAAAAGGGAAAAACATTCTATGATCATTCATTACTTCCGATAATGGAGCTAATGACGTTGGTAACAAGGCAAACATAAACCATATTAATCCAAAGGATATTGGTCTAGTTTGTTTTTTCTTAGAAGTTTTAATTGTTATAACAACCAATGTTATTAAAAATATATACCCTGCAATTAATCTATCATCAAAAAAATTAGTTATTATTGTCCAATCAGTATCTCCACTTAAATTAAATGGTAAGAAAAAACTTATAAAATAATGAAACCATACAAATGGTTGTGTTTGTATATAATGCGATAAATTATTGGATAGTCCTGCTATAGATCCAGCTTTTATTAATGTATAAGATTGGACTAAAACAATACCTAAAATTAATGGAATTAAATTAAAAAATGTTTTAATTAATGTTTTAAAGTTTCTTTTTTTAAGAACATCTGTAACTGATAAATCCTTTTCAAAAAACAATATATATACAAACAAAACCATTGGTAAAACAATAATTGTTTCTTTTGCCAATACTCCAATCATCGCAGGCAAAACATATAAATAAGTTCTTCTTTTAGAAGGGAAATAAATGTATATACAAAAAGAAAGAACAATAAAGAACGTTGAAATTACATCAGATCTAGATATTATATAATTAATAGTTTCGGCATTAACAGTATGCAAAGAAAACCAACCAACAATTAATAATAAGAGATACTCAGTATAAGGATGTTTTATAGATTTCAATATAATTTTTTTGTACATGAAAAACATAAGTATCAAAAGTCCTATAAATATAATAAATGTAGATAAATGAAAATAAAAAGGATTCAATCCACCTGCTATCCAATAATCTAAGGCTAAACTAGTAGTGACAACGGGTCTTAATCCCCAATGATCTTTTGATGAACTAACCATCTTTGTGTTCACAAAAAACTCAGGAATATTTTTTATATTTCTAATGTTAACATTATTAACAATAGTATGGGTATCATCAAAATGAAAACCATTGTTAAAATGATTAGAATACGTTATTAATAAACTAATAAATAATACAGCCAATAATATTAAAAAATTTTTCTTCTTAACAATCATATTATAAATTTAAAGTTTCAAAAATAATTTATTTTTATTTTTATTTTAGCCTAAGTTACCATAATTTTAGGTCAATAATTCTTTACTAAATGAATTCTCTTAATTACAATCAAAAAATAGCAATAGTAATTCCATATTACAATGCTTCAAAACAAATAACTAGAGTTGTTTCTAAAATACCTTCTATTATAAATTTAGTAATTATAGTTGATGATAAAAGTAAAGAATCATTACCTAAAAAGGAAATTTTAAAAAGCCTTAAGGAACAAACAAATTGCGTTTTTTTAGAAAATGAAATAAATCTAGGTGTCGGAGGAGCTACCAAACACGGATTTAACTATGCTATCAATAACGATATAGATATAGTTATTAAAGTGGATGCTGATGACCAAATGGATTTGAATTACATTCCTGAATTATTGTCTCCTATAGTTACCAAAGAAGTTTCTATGTCTAAAGGAAATAGATTTAAAGATTTTACAGCTTTGAAAAAAATGCCTTTTTTAAGAAAATTCGGAAACTTGGGGCTGTCTTTTTTAACAAAGGTAGCTACTGGTTATTGGCATAATTTTGACCCTACGAATGGCTTCTTGGCTATCAAAACTTCAGCTTTAAAAAAAATAGATTTTTCAAAAATCAATGATAGATACTATTTTGAAACATCCCTTTTATCTCAACTCTATTTTGAAGACATCGTTATTGAAGATATATCTATGCCTGCAATTTATGGTGATGAAAAATCAAATATGAATGTATTTAAAATGTTTTTTGTTTTTTCAAAAAACCTCACTAAAACTTTTATAAAACGAATAATAAAAAGATACTTCTTATATGATTTTAATATTGGTTCCTTATATATTTTAATAGGAATTCCCCTCTTTTTATTTGGTGTTATATTTGGTGTATATAATTGGTATTATTATAGTTCTAATGATACTTTTACTCCTACTGGTACAATTATGATTATAACAATTTCTATAATACTTGGTTTTCAACTTATTCTTCAAGCTATCCAAGTAGACATTATAAATGCTCCTCATAAAAAATAACCTTTCATTAATATTCTAAAAATTTAAACATTTTAATCAAATCATAAACCCATTAGTTCTTTAATTTATTTTTTGGCACGCAATTTGAAAACTATAAATAAATGCGGTAGCTGAAAAGCATATAGAGTAGGCATAACCCTAAAACTAGTAATTATGAGAACAGGGATACTTTTTTTATTAACAATAATGTTTTTAACACCTTTAAGTGCAAACAATATTAATAAATCAACTAGCAAAATTGGGGTTACATATCGTTACGATGACGCAGTAACCTTTGTAGAAAGAAACGTGCAGTTTCATGTTTTTTTAAATGGTGAATTTGATTTTAATACACATTATAGAGATACCAAATATGTAGATTATTACGGTAGACGTACTAAGACCAACAGAGGTATTCGTATTGACAGGGATTTTAAAGGTAGAATTAGGCGAATTGGTAATGTATTTGTTAATTACGACTACAGAGGCAATGTAACACGTATTGGTAGTGTATTCATTAGATACAGAAGAGGTCAACTAACTAAAGTAGGAAATTTACATGTTAGATATGATAGGTGGGGAAACCCTTTTTATAAAGGAGATGTAAAAAATCAAAGATACTATAATGAGTATGATAGTTGTGATGACGGCTTCAGCATCGATATTAATATTGGAGATGTTTTTGACTATGACAATGCATATTTTTATAGAAGAGATTTTAGAAATAACTATCGTCAATTTAAAGAAGATAACAATTTTTATTATTACAGAGCAAAACCTAATGCTAGGATAGGTAAACGTAGTAAAGTTTTAAAAAGAAGAAAGAGTAAAAGAAATAGTGATAATTATTACTTTAAAAGAACGACACCTAAACAAAAAACTAAGTCAAGAAGAAATAGATAAAAATCAAAAAAACCCGAGTTATAAGCTCGGGTTTTTTAATATAAAATATTAATATTTTTATTTAGCTACATTAACAGCTCTTGTTTCTCGAATTACCGTTACTTTAACCTGTCCTGGATACGTCATATCATTTTGAATTTTTTGTGAAATATTAAATGATAATTCAGCTGCTTTAGTATCATTTACTTTTGCACTTTCTACCATTACACGTAATTCACGTCCTGCTTGAATTGCATAAGCCTTTTGCACACCTGTAAAACCGAAAGCTATATCTTCTAAATCTTTTAATCTTTGAATATAACTATCTAAAACTTGACGTCGAGCTCCTGGACGAGCTCCAGAAATAGCATCACAAACTTGAACTATAGGAGATAATAAACTCTTCATCTCTATTTCATCATGGTGAGCTCCAATCGCATTACAAACATCTGGTTTTTCTCCATATTTTTCCGCCCACTGCATACCTAATAAAGCATGCGGAAGTTCACTTTCAGTTTCAGGTACTTTACCTATATCATGTAATAATCCAGCTCGTTTAGCTGCCTTAGCATTTAAGCCCATTTCGGCTGCCATAATACCACAAAGGTTAGCTACCTCACGTGAGTGTTGAAGTAAATTTTGTCCATAAGAAGAACGATATTTCATTCTACCTACAGTTTTAATTAATTCAGGATGTAAACCATGAACTCCTAAATCAATAACTGTACGCTTACCTACTTCAATTATTTCTTGATTTATTTGTTTTTCTGTCTTTTTAACAATCTCTTCAATTCTTGCAGGGTGTATTCTACCGTCTGTAACCAACTTATGCATTGATAATCTCGCAATTTCTCTTCGCACAGGATCGAAACATGATAAAATGATTGCTTCTGGAGTATCATCAACAATAATTTCAACACCTGTAGCAGCCTCTAATGCTCTAATATTACGACCTTCTCTACCTATAATTCTACCTTTAACATCGTCAGATTCTAAATTAAAAACAGAAACACAGTTTTCAACAGCTTGTTCTACTCCTACTCTTTGTATTGTGTTTAATACGACTTTACGAGCCTCTTGCTGCGCAGTCATTTTAGATTCTTCAACTGTATCTTGGATAAAAGCCATAGCATCCGCTTTTGCTTCTTCTTTTAATGAAGCCACTAATTCGGTTTTTGCTTCATCTGCAGATAATCCTGAAATTTGTTCAAGCATATCTACATGACGCTTGTGTATTTTTTCAACTTCAGCTTCTTTTTTATCTAAAAACTCTAATTTATAGTCATAATCAGCCTCTTTTTTCTCTAGGCCTCTATTTAACTTTTTATTTTTATCTAATTCTGAAGAAACTTGGCTTTCTTTATCTCTTATTCTTTTTTCAACATCTGAAACTTTCTTTTCTCTTGATAATATAACTTTCTCATGTTCAGATTTAAGCTCAATAAATTTTTCTTTAGCTTGTAATATTTTTTCTTTTTTTATTGAATCAGCCTCTACTTTAGCCTCTTTTACAATATTTCTTGCTTCCTTTTTTGTTTCTTGTATTAATTTATTAGCTTTTGTTTTTTCTAACATTTTAGCAATAATAAAACCTATTACTAAACCTATAATTCCTGCTAACACAGGAAATAATACTCCCTCCATAATTTTAATTTGATTGTATAAAAAAAGCCTACATTAATAAGGTCTTATAAACTCCGGGTGAACAGGTTTAGGACTAACTGATTGATCAAGAATCCGAAACAAAGTCGGCATGCTTTACTAATCAAGACTTATCCTTTTTAATTTAATAGTGTTGAGTTTATTAAACTAGGTATTAATGTAGGCAGTATGTTAATAATGTATTTTAAAGAACTTATAATTGCGCATCTAATAAATTAGTTAACGCCTTTATTTTATGTAATACTTCTTTATCTTCCTCTTCTTTACTTATTGATGCTATTTCTAACTTAGATGCAAATTGTAATGCACACATTGCTAATACATCTTGTTTATCAGACACTGCATAATTTTGCTCATATTTAGCAATTAAATCATTAATGTTTTTGGCTGCTTTTCGCATTCCTTCTTCTTCACTTGTATTATTAACACTTAAAGGATAAGTTCTACCAGCTATTACAACATTAACTTTTAACTTTGTCATGTAAAGAACTTTTAAATATTTAAGAGTTTGATGCATTTATCAATCTCTCTTACTAAAGTATTTATTTTATGTTTTGTTTCTCTTGTATTTTCGTTACTGCCCTCAATAGTTTTTGCAATTTTCAACAATTTAAATTCTTTTTGATTTATTGCTAATTCTTGCTCTTTCTCTTTTAATAAATTATGTAACTTAGCATTATTTTGAAATAAAATCTTATTTTCTTCCTTTAAAAATTCATAATTGGATAATAGTGTTTTTAATCTATCTTCCAGTAGATGAATTGCTTTTTGAGTGTTACTCATTTATTTTTTGAGAATAAAACTATTTTTACAAAGTTACCATTATAGATTAATTTAACAAAATTTTTACAGCTTTTTAGTAAACAACTGACTTTTAATTACTTATTTTTTACGATAATTTCGTTAATTTTGTTGCAAAACTATTGCAATTTTGAAATTTTACTTTTTTATTTTTTTAGTGTTTCTAAGTCTATTTGGAGTTTCTCAGCATAAATATCCTAAAGATTATTTTTCTTCTCCTTTAAAAATACCAATTATTTTATCGGGAACTTTTGGTGAATTACGTAGTAATCATTTTCACTCTGGTATAGATATAAAAACTCAAGGTAAGGAAGGAATTCCTATCTATGCACCAGCAAATGGATATGTTTCTAGGTTAAAAGTTGGACAATATGGTTTTGGTAAAGCTATTTACATAGAGCATCCTAATGGCTATACTACTGTATATGCTCATTTACAAAAATTTGAAAATTCAATACAGCAATATGTTAAATCTATTCAATACAAAAAAGAAAAATATGCCATTGGGAATATTTTCCCTAAGCCTGAAAAGTTTCCAATTAAAAAAGGAGATATAATTGGCTATACTGGGGACACTGGAGGTTCAGGTGGCCCACACTTACATTATGAAATAAGAAATACTAAAACAGAAAAAATAATAAACCCTTTACTTTTTGGTATAAACCCAAAAGATAATAAGAGACCTACAATTCAAAGATTAATTGCTTACCCGTTAAGTGATGATGCACGAATTGATAATTCAACAAATAAAGCCATTTTACAGTTTAAACAGGTTGAAGAAGGCAACTATATTACTGATAGAATTAATGCTAGTGGAACTATTGGTTTTGGTGTTAGCACTTTTGATAGACTAAATGGTGCTACAAATAAAAATGGAATTTACAGTTTAGAAATGAAAGTAAACGGAACTACTGTATATTATCATGACGTAGAAACATTTTCTTTTTCTGAAAGTAAATTCATTAATTTATTAATCGACTATAAGCATTATAAGAAATACAAGAAAAGAATTCAAAAAACACATAAAGTACTTGAAAGTAGGTTAAGCTTATATAAAAACTTAGTAAATAATGGAAAAATCATTGTTAAAAATGGTTCTAACTATACGATTGAGATATTAATCAAAGATTTAAAGAACAATACAACTAGTATTAAAATACCTGTTAAAGGTGTAAAAAGTAATTTACTCTTTCAACAAAAAGATACAACTAACTTCAAAATTACTGCTAAAAACTTTAATAAGTTTCAACAAAAAAATAGCATAATTGCTTTTCCTAAAAATACATTTTATAAAGATTGCTTTATTGATTTTAAAGTTGAAAATGGTATAACTCAAGTTCATACCCCAACAATTCCCTTAGATAAACGCTATACACTAACGTTTAATACAACTCATTTAACTGATTTACAAAAACAACAAGTATATATCGCTAATGTAGATTACCCCAAATATCCAAGATATGTTTCTACTAAGAAAAAAATTAATAAAGTATATACTTCTACTAAATCATTAGGTAGTTACAAATTACTTTTTGATACAAAAAAACCATACATTAAATTATTAAACTTTTACAATAAACAATGGGTTACAAAGCATAAAAAGCTTAAAGTTAAAATTATTGATAAAGAATCTGGCATACGAAATTATCATGCAACTATTGATAATCAATGGGTTTTAATGGAATTTAATCATAAAAAAGGAATATTAACTTATGATTTTAGTGATAAAAAGTTGGTTGGTAGCAAACATCTTTTTAAACTTGTACTTTCTGATAACGTTGGTAATACCAAAACATTAAAAGCTACGTTTTTTAGAAAGTAAACACACATTATTTTGAAGAAACTAATCATATTACTTTTATTTCCAACACTTATTTTTGCTCAAAAAACAGCATTAGTTAAAGGAAGAATTACCAACAAGTATAACTCGCCAATTGAAGGTGTTGCTATATCTTATTTACAAAAAGGAACTACAACTGATCAAAACGGTAACTATCAATTTACTATTCCTATAAGAAAAACAGTAAAAGTTACTTTTAGCCATGTTTCTTTCAAAATAATAACTAAAAAGTTTACAGCAAGAGGTAAAAGAACTTTTAATTTTTCTCCAACTTTAGAATATATAAATGAAAAGTTAGAAGAAGTTGTTGTTAAAAACAATAAGAAAGAAGCACAAGGAATTACAAAAATAAATATTAACAAAGTAAAGAATATTGTTGGTGCAAACGCTGGTGTAGAAAATATTTTAATGACCTTACCAGGTGTTAGTAATAATAATGAATTAAGTACACAATATAATGTTCGTGGTGGTAATTTTGATGAAAATTTAGTGTACGTAAATGGAATTGAAATATATCGTCCATTCTTAATCCGCTCTGGGCAGCAAGAAGGTCTTAGTTTTATTAATCCGCATATGATACAGAATATTAATTTTTCTGCTGGTGGATTTCAAGCTAAATATGGAGATAAACTTTCTTCTGTTTTAGATATCACCTATAGAAAACCTAAAGAGTTTGGAGTTCAATTAGACCTTAGTTTGTTAGGAGGGAGTTTTACAGTAGAAGATCTTTTTTTTAAAGATAAACTTAGTGCAATGGTAGGAGTACGATACCGTGACAATAGTTTATTTGTAAATAGTAAACAAACAGAAGTTAATTTCAGACCAGAATTTACTGATATCCAATCTGCTTTCTCTTATACTGCTTCAGACAAGTTAACACTTAACTTTCTTGGTAATTTCTCTTTAAACAATTATAATTATAAGCCTTTAACCCGTAAAACTAGATTTGGTACTATTGCCAACCCTCTTGAATTAATTGTTTTTTACAGGGGGCAAGAAAAAGATCGTTTTAAAACTCTTTTTGGTGCTTTTTCAGCAGACTATCAAGTAAATGAAAATCTTAAACTAACAGGTACAATTTCTTCATTTAACACCCAAGAAGAAGAGTATTTTGATATAGCTGCTTCTTATAACTTGGGAGAAGTTGATAGTAATGTTGGTTCTGAAAATTTTGGTGAAGTTAAATTTTCTCAAGGAATTGGCTCTCAAATAAATCATGCTCGTAATGATTTAGATGCATTAATAAACTCTGCCCAACTAAGAGCTACATTAAAAGATGGAAAAAATGAATGGAAAGCTGGTATCAAATATCAAATTGAAAACATTAAAGATAGAATTAATGAATGGGAAGTAATTGATTCGCTTGGTTTTTCTGTACGACCACCACATCACTCTACAAACAATCAACCTTATTTACCATATGCTGGACCAATTGAACCTTTTAAAAGAGTAAAAGCTAAAAATAATGTTGATATTAATAGAGCTTCTGGATTTATTCAATTTAGCAGAAAAACAGAATGGAACAATCATAAAGTTTGGATAAATTTAGGAGTAAGATCACACGCTTGGACAGTAAACACAAACAATCAACCTTCTAAAAGCCAAATTACATTTAGTCCTAGAGTTCAATTTGCTATTAAACCAGATTGGGAAAAAGACATGCTATTCAGAATTTCTGGAGGATGGTATTCACAACCTCCTTTTTATAAAGAATTACGTGATTATGATGGTATAGCTCACCCTGAAGTAAAAGCGCAAAAATCAATTCATTTAGTAGCTGGTAACGATTATAGCTTTACTCTTTGGGAACGTCCTTTTAAGTTAACTACTGAATTGTATTATAAAAACTTAACTGACGTAAACTCTTATTCTGTTGACAATGTTCGTATTCGATACAGAGCAGACAATATTACTGAAGCGTATGCTTATGGATTAGACCTTAGAATAAACGGTGAATTTGTTCCTGGTAATGATAGTTGGATTAGTTTTGGGTATTTAAAAACAGAAGAAAATATTAATAATCAAGGATATATTGCTAGGCCAACTGATCAACGTTTAAAGTTTGGAATGCTTTTTCAAGATTATGTACCTAATTTACCTGATTTAAAAGCTTACTTAAATATCGTATATAATACTGGAGTTCCTGGTGGAGCTCCAGCTTATGCTGATGTTTATCAATACCAAAATAGATTAAACGACTACAAACGTGCTGATTTAGGTGTTTCTTATGTTGTTGCAGATATTAACAAACAACATTCTAATGGATTTTTACGTCATTTTAAAGAACTAACTATCGGATTAGAGTTATTTAATGTTTTTGATATTCGTAATGCAATTACCAATACTTGGGTACGTGATGCTTATAGTAAACGTCAATACGCTATACCTAACTTTATGACTGGAAGAGTTATGAATTTTAATGTTAAAATGAAATTTTAATATTATTAAATCAGCTTTGTAAACACATTATATTCTTAAAATCTCCAACAAACTATTCGGGTAACTTTATTTCCTTGATTCATTGAAATAACTTTAAATTCAGTTACCCCCAATTTTTTAGAGGAATTTTCTAAACTTTTAATATTTTCTTTTTTAGATACCAAACTTGTAAACCATTTACTAGCTTTAGGGAATAATGAACTTTCATATAAGTAAGTATGCAAAAAAGCTTTTTCTCCACCAACATACCATAATTCGTTAGAATTCCCAGCAAAATTACGTACTGCATTATTTCCTAAGTTTCTAGACTTTCTCCTATTTGCTCCCCTAGCTTCTTCAGCAGATTTATAAAATGGAGGATTACACATCATTGCTGTAAACGAATCGTTGGGATTTAATAAACCTTTTAAAATATTTGTTTCATCTTTTTGAAAACGCAATTCAATATTATTTCCCAAATTATTATTGTCAATATTTTTTTGGGCTATCTTTAGTGAATCAGCATCTATATCGGTACCTATAAAACTCCAATTATAAACTGCATTTCCTAGTAAAGGATAAATACAACTGGCCCCAGTTCCTATATCCAATACTTTAACATTCTTTTCATTTCCTAATAAATCAGCGAGATAATGAATATAGTCTACTCGACCAGGAATTGGCGGACATAGATTAGTATCAGGAAACTCCCAATACTTAATATTATAATACGCCAATAATAAAGCCCTATTAAACTCTTTAACCGCTACTGGATCGGAAAACTCAATAGTCTCTTTACCAAATTTCTCTACAACAAACTTTCCTATTTTAGGATATTTCTCTTTAAGAACGGTAAAATTATAATCGCTATTATGTAAATTATTAGGATGTAGTGATTTCATATATATGTAACAAAAGTTCTGCAAAAGTAATGATTAAGACTTATCAGCTACCTAAATATCACTATAATATATTTAATAGTAGTATCTACTATTAAACATCACTTTTCTTTACAAACTCAAATAAAAAACTTCACATTAAATAGTCATTACTGTAAACTCTAAATCTAGAGGATGTAAATTTTCTTTTAAATATTTAATAAAGCTTTTTCCATATTCTAAATAATATTCTGAGAAATTACGTTGACGCTCTTCTAAACTTAAATTTGGCAATATTTCACTTTGCAATTCAGTTATCCTTTGTACTAAATCATGTTGTTTTCGTTTTTCAGCACGTAATAAACGTTTTTCTAGGTTAGCAAGCCCTTTTAGTTGTTTTTTTTCTTGAGCATTTACCGCTCCAACAAAAGAAACATCCGTACTTTTTGCAATATTTCTTAAATCATTAAATTGTTTTTCTAAGAACTTTTTCTGATTATCAAAATCAAATGACACATCAGACTTTTCTGATACCTTTTTCTTTAATAATTCATTTTGTTTAACAAACAATTCTTCAATAGTGATGTTTAATTTCTCTAACTTGTTAGCTTGTTTTTCTGATAAAACTTGCACTGAATTACGCAATAATAATATAGGAAAAGGCACTTCAACTTCTTCAAAATATTGTTTAAGTTGAAACCAGTATGCTAATTCTCCCCCTCCACCAATATAACAAAGGTTGGGTAAAACTACTTCTTGATATAAAGGACGCATAATTACATTAGGAGAAAAACATTCTGGATTATCTTTTAAATGCAATTCTAAACTATCAAAATTCCATGATATATCTGTATTATTTACAGTGTATTTTCCTTTTTCAAATATAATTCGCTCTCGAACACCTTCTGTTAAATAAAATAAATTAATCTCTCTTGGGTTCACTTGTACCTTATAATTCTTCCCTAATTCCTTTATGGTTTCATTTACATTCCTAAAAGAAACTTGTTCTTTTAATTCTCTAGTTATATAAGGTATGAACTCGCGCTTTAACTCTCGTTCATCGGCATCTAAAATTACCAACCCGTATTCACCAAACAATTCATTTGCTATATATCGAGTAGCATCTGCTAAATTTGAATGATTAACGTATGCTTCTTCAAAAAGCTCTTTTAAATACTGAGCTTTTTTAGAGTTCCCTAATTGATTAGAAAATACATTAAGAACTTCATCAAGCCCTTCGGTTGAAAAACGACCTACTCCTCCAGTTTGATCACTATTCCATCTTACTTTTTTCCCTTTAAAATTAAAATAGTTAATCTCCTCGAAATCATGATCTTCTGTTGCCATCCAATAAATTGGCACAAAATTATTTTCAGGAAACTTCGAAGTTAATTCTTCACATAAATTAATCGTAGATATTATTTTGTACAAAAAATATAACGGTCCTGTAAATAAATTTAATTGATGGCCAGTAGTTATAGTAAAAGTATTTTCTAATTGTAATTTATCAATATTGTGTAGGGTTAACTCAGATGTTTTAACTTCTTGGTATTGTTTTTTTAATACATTTACTAAGACTTTTCTTGTTTCTTTTTTAACTGAAACTTTTTTAGTTTCTAATTGTTTCTTCAATCCTTCAAACGAAGGAAAGTTCCCATAAAATGACTTTGTTTGTATATTTTTCTCTAAATAATCAATCATTGTTTTAGAGAAAAAACCTGTATTTTTAAATGGTATTTGTGTAGTTTTCATTTACTTATTTATTCTTTGAAACAATGTATAAACATAAGGTCTTTCACCTCCATTAGGGTTTATAAAAGTATGCTTAAAATTATCTATTAATTTGAAATCTTCTCCTAATTTTTCTTGTAACATTTTCTCATCGTATAATTGTAAAGGCAATCCGCAACATTTTTTAGCTCCATCTAATGAAAAAACAGCTATAATTACGAAACCGTTTTGTTTTACAACTTGTTTTAACAAATTAAAATATGTAATTTGTTCATCAGGTTTTAAAAAAAAGTGCAAAACGGCTCTATCATTCCAAACTTCAATGTCTTTTAGCTTATTTAATGTAGTTGCATTCAACAAATCATCTACAACAAACAAAACTTCCTTAGCTTTATCACCTAACCTACTTTTAACTTTTATTAATGCCTCATCAGAAAAATCATTGGCTATTAAATTTGTAAATCCTTCTTTTAATAATTCATCAACAATAACAGAAGACCCTACTCCTACATTTAATATAGATGCATCTTTGGAAACTCCAGTTTTATTAATTAAATCAATAGTTTTTTGTGCACTCCTTTCATACCAACCAAGTTCAGTTGTATCTTTTTTTATGTAAGCAGAGTCCCAATGTTTTTTTATGTTTATGGGGTCCGAAATCTTACAATCACTTTCTTTTGTAGTCATACTTCAAAAATAGTAAAATTTAATCTTTGGTCGGAAATCATTAACTCTTCTAACATATTTTTAACTTGTTTGTTTTTGTAAGAGGGATTTTAGTTATTTTTACAATTGGTTTTTAGAAAAATATGCAATTTAAACATCCTGAGATTCTATACTTTTTAGCACTTTTAATTATTCCAATTTTAGTGCATCTATTTCAATTACAAAAATTTGTAAAGGTTCCTTTTACTAATGTTGCCTTTTTACAAAAGTTAGCTTTACAAACACGTAAAAGCTCACGAATTAAAAAATGGTTAATTTTAGCTACTCGATTAATACTTTTAACTTGTATAATTCTAGCTTTTTCTCAACCTTATTTTAGTAATCGAAAAGCTGATAATCAAGAACATTTCTTTTTGTATTTAGACAACTCACTGAGTACAAATACTGAAGGTAATAAGGGAGATTTATTAAAAGTTGCAATACAAGAATTAATAGAAAACTTATCTGATAAAGCAACGTATTCATTACAAACTAATAATAGCTTTCATCAAAACAAAACTGCTTCTGAACTAAAAAATATTTTATTAAAAATAGAAAACACATCCGAAGAGAAAAACTTAAAAGATGTCTTTTTTAAAATTTCTACAGAGAAAACAACACTTAATTCAATTAACAAAAATATTATAATTTCAGATTTTCAAAATACTTCAGAAGATGTTTTTAATAATTATAATGAACAAACGTCTTATGTTCAATTAACCCCCCAACTAAAAGAAAATCTTTCTATTGATAGTATATCTGTAAATGATACTAACTCTGCTAATTTTGAAATCAATATTTTAGTAAAAAACCAAGGTAATGCTAAAAACAATGTTCCTATTGCTATTTACAATAACCAAAAACTTATCAATAAACAAACTTTTGATATTGCAGAGAACAGCATACAAAAAGTAGTTTTTTCTATTCAAAGAACACCTCATTTTTTAGGTAAGGTATTATTAAACTTTAATGACACTTTTTCTTTTGACAATTCTTATTATTTTTCATTAAACACCAATGAAAAAATTAATGTTCTTTCTATAGGTGATCAAAAATCATTTCTATCTAAAATTTACACAAAAGATGAATTTAACTTTCTACAATCATCAATTAAAAACATAAACTACAATTCAATTCCAAAACAACAATTCATTGTTTTAAATGAAATTGAAAGTTTACCTGAAACTCTTATTACTAGCTTACATGATTATTTAAACAAAGGAGGTGACTTAGCTATAATACCAAGTAAAAACATCTCTATTTCTTCTTATAATAAATTGTATACAAAACTAGGTATTGGTCGTATTTTAAAAAAGAACACTGATAGTTTAAAAATAACAAGTGTAAACTATAAGCATCCTATTTTTAAAAATGTTTTTGAAAAACAAGTTAGTAATTTTCAATATCCAAGTACAGCTAGTTCCTATACTTCTTCATTAAAGAACTCAAGCTCTATATTATCTTTTGAAAACAATACCCCTTTTGTATCTCAAGTAAATTTACCAAAAGCTACTCTTTTTTGGATAGCTGCTCCCTTACAAAAAAGCAATAGTAATTTTACAAATTCACCTTTAATTGTTCCCTTATTTTACAATATGGGTAAGCAAAGTTTACAACTTTCAAAACTATATTACATAGTTAATAAGAAAAATAACATTGATATTAATAAACAATTAGGAAAAGAGGTTGTATTAGCGATTAATAATGAAAATAATTCATTTATTCCTTTACAACAAGTTTATCAAAATAAAATTCGAATTACAACTAAAAGCCAACCTTTAAAAGCAGGCTTCAACTATATTTCACAACAAAAAGACACCTTAAAAAGCATAGCTTTTAACTTTAATAAGAAAGAAAGTTTACTTAACTATTTATCACTAAAAAATGTAGTTAATCTGCAAAAACAAAATAGTAGTATATCAGCATCTGTTAAAGACACTATGCTTAGTATTCGTAAAAAAAATGAAGTTCAATGGCTTTGGAAATGGTTTTTAGTACTTTCCATTGTATCTTTGCTTCTTGAAATTTTGATATTAAAATTCTTCAAACCATGACAACGCTGCTAAAATCGGCTACAATTATAGACACTTCAAGTCCGTTTAACAATCAAGTAAAAGATATTTTAATTACTGACGGAATAATTACTAAAATTGATAACAACATACCTAATCAAAAAGAATACAAAACCGTTGAGTTAGATAACTTGCATGTTTCTACTGGATGGTTTGATACAAGTGTTTCTTTAGGAGAACCAGGATATGAAGAGAGAGAAACCATAAAACATGGCTTACTTGTAGCTGCGAAGAGTGGTTTTACTGAAATTGCAGTAAACCCTAATACTAACCCTGTTACTGAAAATAAAGCTTCAGTTGAATTTCTAATAAACAAGGCTACTAATTTTGCTACAAACCTATACCCTATTGGAACTTTAACACAACAAAGTAAGGGTGTTGAAATGGCTGAACTATATGACATGCAACAATCGGGAGCCGTTGCATTTGGAGACTATAATAAACCTATTAATAATGATAACTTATTAAAAATAGCATTGTTATATGCTCAAAATTTTAATGGTTTAGTTTTAAGTTTCCCAAAAAATAAAGCTATTGCTGGAGATGGTGTTGCCAATGAAGGTGTAAATAGTACAACATTAGGTTTAAAAGGTATTCCTAGCCTTGCAGAAGAAATGCAAGTAGCTCGTGATTTATTTTTATTAGAGTATACTGGAGGTAAATTACACATTCCTACTATTACTACTGAAAAATCAGTAAAGTTAATTAAAGAGGCTAAAAAGAAAGGCTTAGATGTAAGCTGTAGTGTTGCAATTCATAATTTACTTTTAACAGATGACGAATTGCATGGTTTTGATGGAAACAAAAAAGTGAATCCGCCTCTAAGGACCAAAAAAGATGTGAAAGCTTTAGTGAAAGGTATAAAAGAAGGAATTGTTGATATTATTACCACTGATCATAACCCCATAGATATAGAGCATAAAAAAGTAGAATTTTCTATTGCAAAGGATGGTACTATAGGTTTAGAGAGTGCTTTTGGAGCTCTAAACACAATTTTAGATTTAGAAACAATTACCAATTGCTTATCTAAAAACCCAAAAGAACGTTTTCAAATTAAATTGAATACCATTAAAGAAAACGAAAAAGCTAATTTATCTTTATTTACTCCTAGTGGTGAGTATACTTTTACAAAAAACAACATACTATCTACTTCTAAGAATAGTGTTTTTTTGAATAAAAAATTAAAAGGTAAAATTTACGGTATTTTTAATAATAAGCAATTAATATTAAATTCATAAAAATGAGTAATCTAAGTATTATGGAAGAAGGAAAAACGAATGCAATCATAAGCCATTTTTGGATTATTGGTACATTAATAGCTTTAGTTTTAAATAATAATAAGAAAAATCCATTTGCAAGCTTTTATATTCGACAAATGATGGGAATTCATTTGGCTTCTATCCTTAATGGATGGTTTGTGTATAAATTTCTTGGAGGTTTTACTGGCTGGTGCATTAATATTGTAATAATTGTTCTTTGGATCATTAGTTTTATAGGTGTTTTAAAAGGAGAAAAAAAAATAGTTCCTATTGTTGGAGAATTTTTCCAAAACCAATTTAAATCACTGTAATTAATGAGTTTACACTATATAGTTAGAGAACCTAAAAACAAAGTTGACAACCCTCCTTTGTTGCTATTACTACATGGATACGGTAGTAATGAACAAGATTTATTTTCATTTGCTGAAGAACTACCTGATGAATTACTTATTGTTAGCGCTAGAGCTCCTCATGATATGGGGTTTGGTGGGTATGCATGGTATGCTATAAACCTTGATGCAAGTGGTGGTAAATTCTCTGATATACCAGAAGCTAAAGAATCAGTAACTAAAATTACTGATTTTATTGATGAAATAAAAGCTAAGTATACTACAAATCCAGATAAAACGTTTTTATTAGGATTTAGTCAAGGTGCTATTTTAAGTTATGCAGTAAGTTTAAATTCACCAAATAAAGTTCAACATGTAATTGCTTTAAGTGGCTATATTAATGATGAATTATTACCGAACGAACTTAGTAACAACATAAAAACAGACTACTATATATCACATGGAACTGTAGATCAAGTTTTACCAGTTGATTGGGCTAGAAAAGCGTCTCCATTTTTAACAAAAAATAATTTAAAAAATGAGTATTCTGAATATCCTGTTGGACATGGAGTTGCACCTCAAAACTTTTATAGTTTTAAAGAGTGGATCTTAAAAAGATTATAACCAAGTGTTAAAACATGACTAATGTCAGTTTTTACCCAGAAAAATACAATATTTTTGCATAAATTTTCTCAAAACGATGTTTGATATATTAAACCAAGATACTCTGTACTTTTGGAGTGCACCTTTTTTTATTCTAATAATTTTAATAGAAATGTACTTTAGCTACAAAGCTAAAGCAAAAAATTATGAATTTAAAGATACTGCAACTAATGTATATTTTGCATTAGCTAATTTTAGCTTAGATCTTTTAATGAAAACTTTTTCATTTCTAGTAATGGGATTATGCTTTAAGTATCGTTTTATAACTTGGGAAAACCCAACAGTTTATTGGCTTATTGCTTTTATTGGACAAGACTTTTTATACTACATTCATCATTACGTAGATCATCATTCTCGTTTTTTCTGGGCTGTACACGTAACTCATCATAATTCAGAGTTTTATAATATTTCAACAGGATTTAGATCTCCCGTTTTTCAACCTTTGTTTCGTTATATGTTCTTTTTACCTCTAGCTTTTGTAGGTATTGAGCCTTTACATATTATGTTTGCCTATGCAATGAATCAGAATTACGGTACTCTGTGTCACACTAATTTTATCAAAAGTAAATTAGGCTTATGGGGGTATATTTTTGTAACACCTTCTCATCATAGAGTTCATCATGCTTCTAACACGAAATACTTAGATAAGAATATGGGAATGGTATTAATTATTTGGGACAGAATGTTTGGTACTTTTAAAGCTGAGGAAAAAGAAACTGAATATGAAAAAATAAAATATGGATTAACATCAGAAATAGAAGATAAAGGACCAATTAATATAGTTTTACACGAATGGAAAGAGATTTTTAAAGACTTTTTTGTTCGTAAGAAAAAACTACCTTTATCTACTCGTTTAAAATATGTTTTTATGCCTCCAGGATGGAGTCATGATGGTAGTACCAAAACAAGTAAAGAACTACAAAAAGACCTTTAGTTTTTAGAATACAGGGATTTCAAACGCAATCGCATATTTAAACCAATCAGAAGAGCTAAATAACTCTAACTTTTCTTTTATTCTTTTTCTATGGGTTGAAACCGTATTTGAAGCTATAAAAAGTATTTCAGAGATTTGTTTTGTTGAATTCCCTTTAATAACCAATTCAAAAACTTCTTTCTCTTTACAAGTTAACGATTTATATCGCTCTTCATTTTCATTTCTAAACACGATTTCTTCTTTCTTTATTGGTGCTTCTATGCTATCGTTCATATTTTTACTTTTTAATTACTACTACATTCATACACTAGAGAGATTCCTCCCCAATTATGCCAATATTTATAATTTACATCCCAAATCTCAGGAGAACGTAATTTATGATATACTGATATAGTTGCTTTTCCTAAAGAAAAAGCAAGCCCTAAACTTGTATCTATAGTTAAAAAACCAGTTTTAGAATATGGTAACCTATAATTTGTGTCTCGGAATTGACCATGTAAAGAGGCATTATACATATTTAAATTCGTATTTAAATTCGCATATAAGTAAACTTCTTTCTTTCTTTTCTTTAAAGTTACCCTGTTCTTTTTAGTTGATGCGCTACCAACAAAATTTGACATATCATCTGACCAACTCTCTTTATTGAAACAACCAAATCTAAATCCTAAATTATAAGTAATACCAGTTATATAAAATAAGTTATAGGTATATCCATGATACATTTGAAATAATCGTGCATTAAAAGGAAGTAAATTCATTCTTTTTCTTGTATATAATATTGTAGGTTCTCCTCCATCAGATATTTGATTATGCCATCCTTCTGGTTCTACTGATCCCATTGCTCTATGAATTGCAGTTTGAAAATAATTAGCGATTCCTGAACCTAAAAGACCTACATATAAAGTTTTTGAATAATATTCCGTATTTTCTTTATTCAACCCATGTCTTTTAAGAGATAAAAAAAGTACGTTTGAATAAGGTCTATCATTGTATTGAATTTCTTCTTTACTTATTATGTTTGGGGTAAATGCAACTACATCAAGAGAAAACTCAGAAGGAAGAAGATTATTTTCAGCTTTGGGAATTTTTAAAGTCTTAGAAAATATAGAGTTCCATTTTGAATTAAAATTAGAGAAATGGAATCCTAAAGTATAATTTCTATCTTTGTTTAATCCCAGTGGTTTTACAAAAAAGTCTTCATCTATAGCAAAACTAAACCCTGATGAATTAATTGATTTCTCTTTGTTTTGTGACTTTAATGTGAAAGAAACAACTATCAAAAACACGGAACATAAATATATTTTTTTACACATAACCTACCTAATATTTTTAAATACATTAAATTACTTATTTATTTTAATACTTAAAAAAATAAGTATGTTTAAAACTTATTCAACAACATTGTAAACATTAATACAAAACTAATTGATGTTTCAAATAAAAATATCATACTTTAGTATGGTGTTTTTAATAAAATTATGATCACTAAGCTACTAACTACTACCTTACTTTTTTTCTTTTTGTTTACTTTTTCTCAACAAAAAGATAGCGTTTCTATTTATAACAAAATAGATGTTGTTTCGTCAAAAAAAGAATTAATTATACATGAAGTGGTTTCTAAATTCAAGAATAATAATTATCGTAAAGAAAAAATAAACCACATATATAAAAAACTAGGCAATAAAAATTGGTGGTTTAATATTCCTGTAAAAAAATCAAATGAAGATTATTATCTTACTCTTTCCTCATCCTATATTTCTTATGGAAAGCTTTACTTAAATAATTCAGACTCAATTACTGCATTACATCAAATCTCATATTTTAAAGAATTTCCTTATAAATTCTTTTTTTATAGACATCCAACATGGGTAATTCCTGCAAATTCTTTTAAGAATACTAATGCTGTATTAAACATTAAAAATGGAGGCAGTAGAACACGACTTGAATTCCATTTAGAAACTAAGAATCAATTTTTAAAAAGAACTCAATTAGAATACATTCAATTTGGTTTATTTCTGGCTTTCTTAACCTCTATGATTATAATTTTACTTTATTTTTCCCGTAATTTATTTCTCCTATTACATAG
>JBELFC010000029.1:0-27724 GCA_042093175.1 Tenacibaculum sp.
CTTCCGATCTTTCTTTTTATTGTTTTCCTTTTGTTTTTTTGCAACAAATTTTTTTCTTTCTTTACTTAATTCTTGAATTTTAAGTTGAATTTCTTTACGTTCAGCATGTTGTTTTTTTACATAACTTTTAATTTCTTGGGTAGATTTATTTTGTAAATAACTTGGTAATTGTTTCTTTTTTAGTTTCTTATATGAAAAGTTTTTATCTTTTGAAGCATCTACTAAATCCCAAGAGGCATTGTTATATAATTTTGAGCTTTTAGTAACAGCTCTTTTTACAACAACAACTTCATCTAAAGCCTCAGCATTAGTATCTTGTTTCGCTTGTTTTTCATATTTTGAAGCTCCTTTATTACCATAATATAAGTAAGTCTTATTAAGTTTTTTATTTAAAATTATAATATCATTATCGTATGGTGTTACAATATGTACAATATTTTTATTTTGATTAATAGTCATATAATCACCACCACCTAAATGCGCACCTTGTTGCCAGCTTCCAGAAATTCCTTGATTATAATTTCCACAAAAAATAGTATTTATAGTAATGTCTTTTTCTTTGGCATCTGTTATAGCATCTTTAAAATTAACCTTACCTTGAGTAAAAGGTTCGTTTCCTGCAATGAAAATCATTTTTAAATCACCTTTATCTTCTCCCCATTTTAATTCATTTATCGAGGTTTGGATTGCTTGACCACAATATTCACTTCCTCCATTAGTAGTTAATGAAAATAAATGTTCTGAAATTTCATCTAGATCACTTGTAAATTTTGAAACTAGTTTGATATACCCTTCCTTAACAGATAATCTGCTATTTCCATATTCATACAAAGCAATCTTTAAGTTAGGCGATTTTCCTCTACATTTTGCATATGAAAGTTCGTTGACAATTTCCCAAAGTTGTGCTTTTGCTTGATTAATAAGGCCATCCATACTATTACTAGTATCTAATAATAAAGCAACCTTAACAGTTTGTTTTTTGTCGTCATTTTTAATAATTGGGTTATTAGTAGCATTGCTGGTTATACCAGTTAATAAATAAATTAATAGAAATACTTTTAATACATAAGTTCTCATAATTTTTTGTTTTTAAGTTTATAAAAAGATTAAAAGTTTGGAGTTGAATTACTATTATTTAATTTCAAAAATCACATGGATTGTAGAAACAAGTTTTATATTTTCAAATTGAACAGTTTCGTTTCTGTAGCTTTTAATTTTTGAAATGTTAGAATTGTATGAATTAGAATTACCTACATAGTTAATTTGTGCAAAGTTTTGATGGTTTTGTTCAATTTCTGTTACTTTAATTGGTTTACCTGTTTTAGCATTAATAGCATTAAGTAAATAATCAGCTTTTTCTTTGGCTGCTTTAATAGCATTAATTCTATTTTTCTTTCTATACTCTGCAAGTCTTGAATGTGTAGCTTTAGTTATAGAAGCTTCAGTGATTTTTAATTTCTTGAAAATTTTAAAGGCTTGTTTCAATTTTTGAGCTCCAGCTATTTTTAAAGAATATTTACCAACTGAAAGTATTTCTTTTGTCCACCAACCAGTTTTTGAAATTATAGAGTTAATATCAGAAATAGATAAATTTTTGCTAGGAATATTAATGAGTTGTAATTCCCTTTTTAAAGAATTTTCTAGTTCTCCTAAAGTGATTTTCTTACCCTTTTCTATTCGTTCTTGTAAACAAATATCAATGTAAATTTCATCAGGACTAACTTCCAATTCAGCTTTTCCTGTAACATCAATATGTGGTTTTTCAGCAGTGTTTATTTGACTGAAACTTGTAGTTGAAATAATAAGAAGAAGTAAAATGTAAATAGTCCTCATAATGATTTATTGTTTTTTTTGGTAATGTAAAACTACTACCAACTTTTTCATAATAAAAAGAAGAATGAGTATGTGTCCTTTTTTAATGAGTAAACGGGATAGCTAATTTAGTTAACAAGGAAAAATCACAGGTAAAAACCCCATTTTAAGAGGAAAAGCATTTTTTTTATTGGTTTTTTGATGATAAGTTTACATCATATTAAAAGTAAAAAGAACTACTGTAAGTTTTCGGTAAAACTTTTTACTGATAAATAGAATAGATGTTTTTACAATTTTTAAATACCTTTAAAAAAGGAAATCATATAATGATGTGGAAAAAAATACAAATAGCACTCTTTTTTTTAGTAACTCATACACTAGTTTCTCAACAATTAAAAAGTGCAAATTATATTATAAAAGTACAAGTAGTTGATATAGAAAGTAAGAAATCAATACCTAACGCTGATGTGATGGTTAATGGTTCTTTTTATAAATATTCTCCAATAAAAGGCAGATATGAAATAAAAGCTAAAAAAGGAGATGAATTAATAGTAAGGCATTCCGATTTTAATACTGTGTATTATACTATTCAGGGTAATGATGATATTCGGATAGAGGTAGAAAGCACTATAGATAAAAAAGTGTTTAGTAGGGTTTTAAAAAATCCTAGATCTCTCAAAAAGAGAAAAAGAGAATCTTCATACAATGAATACCTTGATTCAGCTAAATTTTATAAGAAAAAAAATATAGATAAAAGTTTATCGTTCATAGAAAAAACATTAAAAGAGGTAGAATCTAAGTCAAGAAGAAGTGCTTCCTTTAAGGTGTTAGCTGATATTTATTTGTATTGGAAACAATATGATTTAGCTATTGAAAATTATAAAGCATCCTTAAAAGAAAAAGAAAGTGCTAAAGTTCGATTAGAACTAGCCAAAGTAGAATCTTTGAATAAGCAGTATTCTGAAAGCGAACAATCTTATTTAAAAAGCTTAAAAGGAAGGTTAAGTGCTTATGAGAAATTAACTGCATTTGAAGGTTTAGGTGATGTTTTTAAAGGGGAAAAAAAATTTACTAAGGCAGAATATAACTATAAACAAGCATTAATAATTGCAAAGAAAAATTTAATAACTCCTAAAGTAACAGACTTAAATTCAAAATTAGCTGAAGTGTTTGCTGAACAAGGTAAAATAAAAAAAGCAGATATTTTATTTCAAAATTCATTGCAGTTAGCTAATAAAGAAAATATTAAGCGATCATTAAAAGAAGAACAAAAAGTTGCTGATTTTTATAATAAATCTGGTCGGTTTGATGATGAAATTCAATTACGAAAAGAGAGTTTAAAAAAGGCAAAAGATATTAATATAGAAACAGAAGATAAAGAAACACTTGTAGACTCAATAACTTCACAAAAAATAAATTATAAAATTGGAAATGCATATCTTCAAAAAGAAAATTATCAAGAAGCAATAGCTTTTTTAGAAAAAAGTATTGATGATGCTGATAAAAGTGAAGACTTAATTATAAAGAAAGATGCAACAAGGAAATTATCTGAAATACATGAAACTGTAGGCGATTATACAAAAGCGTTAAAGAGTTACCAAGATTATGTGAAATTGGTAGATACTTTATATATAAAAAAGGAACAAGAAATACAGCAAGTAAAAAGATTTAGTAAACGAATATTCGATAATCAAAATAGAATTGCAAGTTTAGAAAAAGATAAGGAACTTTCTGATAGTAAAATAAATTTAGCATACAAAGATCAACAATTAGTTGAAGAAAGTAATAAGAGACAAGAAATAATAATTTATTCTTTATTAGGAGGGATGTTGTTAATTAGTTTACTTGTTTATTATATGTATAGAAATATAAGACAGCAAAAATTAGCCAATAACTTACTTGCTTTGAAGTCAATGCGTTCGCAAATGAATCCGCATTTTATTTTTAATGCACTAAATTCTGTTAATAGTTTTATAGCTGTAAATGATGAACGAAGTGCTAATCGATATTTGTCTGAATTCTCAGTGCTAATGCGTTCTGTACTTGAAAATTCTGATGAAGATTTTATACCTCTTTCAAAAGAAATTGAACTTTTACAATTATATGTAAAGTTAGAGCATAATAGATTTCAAGATAAATTTGAATATACTATTTCTGTTGATCAAAAAATTCCTTTAGATAAGTATTCTATCCCGCCAATGCTTTTACAACCCTATATTGAAAATGCTATATGGCATGGGCTTAGATATAAGAAAGAAAAAGGAAATCTTATTATTTCTATGAATCAGAAAACAGAAAATACCATAATGATAAACATTGAAGATGATGGCGTGGGTAGACAAAAGTCAATGGAAATGAAAACTAAAAATCAGCTAAAGCAAAAGTCAAAAGGAATGAGTACTATAAAAAATAGAATAGGCATTCTTAATGATATGTATCAAGATAAAATATCAGTAAATGTAACTGATAATTTTGCTGATGGAAGAGGTACAAAAGTCGAATTAATATTAAAAAAAGATTAAGCTATGAAAATAAATGCCATCATTGTAGAAGATGAAGCTATAAGTAGAGACATACTTAAAAATTATATAGGAAAATATTGTCCAAATGTAAAGTTATTAGGAGAAGCAAGTAATATTGAAGACGGGTATAAATTAATACAAAAGCACGAGTTAGATTTAGTGTTTTTAGATGTTGAAATGCCATATGGAAATGCGTTTGATTTATTAGAAAAAGTTGGAGATAGAACCTTTGAAACTATTTTTGTAACTGCCTATGATCATTATGCAATAGATGCATTAAATAATCAAGCTTCTTATTATTTATTAAAGCCTATATCAATAGATGAATTGATAAAGGCAGTAAATCATGTTACAGAAATAAAAGAAAAAGAGATAGCACTTGAAAATGAAGTACTGACTCCTAAAGAAATTACTAAATCAGGGAAAATTACAATTCCACAGTTAGATGGTTTTGAAGTAATAGATGTAAATGATATTCTTTTCTGTAAAGCGGATGATAATTATACAGAAATATATTTTACAGATACAAAAAAATTAGTGAGCAAAACACTAAAACATTTTGAAGAAATATTAAAAGAATACACATTTGCTAGAGTACATAAATCGTATTTGGTAAACGTAAATGCTATTATAAAATATAAAAAAGGTAAAGGAGGAAGTATTGTTGTTTCTAATGGAAAAGAAATAACAGTATCATCAACAAAGAAAGCAAACTTATTATCATATTTTAAATAAATGAAAATTATAAAACCAGTAAACGGAAAATATCCACAGATACCTGATGATTGTTATGTTGCAGAGAATGCTACTATAGTTGGAGATGTACAAATAGGTAAAGAATGTAGTGTGTGGTTTAATGCGGTAATTCGTGGAGATGTACACTATATAAAAATGGGAAATAAAGTGAATATACAAGACGGAGCAGTAATTCATGCCACCTATCAAAAATCACCAACAACTATTGGTAATAATGTATCAATAGGTCATAATGCTATAGTTCATGGATGTACAATTCATGATAATGTTTTGGTAGGAATGGGGAGTATTATTATGGATGATTGTGTAGTAGAGTCAAATTCAATTATTGCTGCTGGAGCAGTTGTTACAAAAAACACAAGAGTTGAAAGTGGAAGTATTTATGCAGGGGTACCAGCTAAAAAAGTAAAAGATATTTCAGAAGAACTTATTTCTGGAGAAATAGATAGGATAGCAAATAATTACGTAAAGTATTCTGGATGGTTTAAAGAATAAATAGTTAGTTTATAAAATATTTTAAAAAGTAAGCCAATGACTTACCAAAAGTAAGTCGTTGGCTTACTTACTCTGTGTTTTTTGTTTGTAATTTTGCCTAAAAAAAAATAAAAATGAAAAAAAAGACAGAAAAATTGGTTAAAAATATTTGCAAAGGAATACTTTTTTTAAGCATGCCATTAGCATTAAGTAACTGTGAGAGTGAAATTAATACTTTATCACCAGATGGAATTAATGCTACCATTCAAGAGCAAGGATTGAATGAGCAAAATGATGGTATTTCATTACCTGTAGATTGTCAAGGAAATGATTGTTCTTCAACTATTTTAGCAAATAAAATAAATGAATTACTTGATAAGAGTTTGAATAAAGAGGAATTATTGTGGTTATTTAATAATGAAGATGAGGCTAAACAAATTAAAAATTATTTAGAAGTTAATCAAGTTTCAGGGAAAGCTAAAAAAGTAGCAAAATTTCAAATTGAAACTAACATTTTAATCGGATTAACAAGTAAATTGAAGGTTTTAAAAGCATCAAATTTACCAACTTATATGATAGGACAATCATCAGAAGTAAAAGAATTACTTGCAAATTTTTCAAAATTGATAGATTCTAAAGAAATGAGTTATCAAGAAAATTTAGATAAAACTGTATCAACCTATTTTAAAGTAAGGTTTCCTTATAATAATACCTATATAAATATAGATACAAAAATAAATCCAGATACTCCAAGTACTATTATAAATGAATTTGAATTATTGACAATAGATTCATATAGTACTAAAGTAGGGAATAACTTTGTAAACTGGACGCAACAATCTTTTGAGAAAGAAACAAAAGGAAAGCTAACAAAATTAAAAATTTTAGGTTCTTTTGAGTTTATAGTAACATATGAAAATACTGATATGTTAGTTGAAGAGTTTTGGGTGATTGATATAGAGCTTAATAACCAAACAGGAAAACCAATTTCAATGGAACTAACAAAAAAATAGTTTTACAAGAATTATTAAATTAGAAGTTTATTAAAGTAAATGTTGTAAAAACAAAAGCTCGGTTATAAAAACCGAGCTTTAAAAACTAATCACAGGTTAATCAAACCTATCTACTACTACTAATTAATGTCTATTACTTCTTTTGTGCATTTTTTTCTTAGCTTTCTTCTTTCTTTTATGCATTTTCTTAGCGGTCATTTTTTCAAATCTTTCATATTGCTTTTCGTTTAAAATACTTTTCATTTCTGTTTTAAAAGCAATTAACTTATTAAGCCTACTATTTGCAACTGCATAACGTTCATCAGCAGAAGGTTTTTTACCACTTTCTTTCATAGCCTTTCTTTTAGAACGTAATTCCTTCTTCTCATTAATTTGCTCAGCAAGTAAAGGTTTTACTCTACGTTGTTGAGAATCCGTCAAATCTAACTTTAAAGCCATTTTTTTAACAGCTAATTCAGTTTGTTGTTCAACTGTCATTCTTTCTTTCTTTTCTTTTTGAGCATTTACAGAAGTGGAGATACTTATTACAAAAACTAAAAACCCTATTATTTTTTTCATTTTATTTAAATTTTAATTACACATCTATGACTAATCAATCATAAAAAGGTTTAAATTTGGTAGAAATATTAACACTCTTTAACATCTTTATGAAACGCTTTTTATCCTTTCTTTTGAAGCTTGTATTACTATTAACTGTAATTTTTATAATTTTCTTTTATTGGGCATCTTCTTCAACAAAAGAGAAATCTAGTTATGCTGAATTACTTCAAAACGAGTACTCTACAATAAAAGATAATGATTCTATATATAGCATTGTAACTTATAATATTGGATATTTAAGCGGAATGACAAATAATAGAGCAGTAGCTAAATCAAAAGAGTTATTTGATACTAATTTAAAGAAAGTTATTAAAGAAATTAAAAATGTGAATCCAGATATTATAGCATTTCAAGAAATTGACTATAATGCTTCACGTTCTTACGAGGTTAATCAAGAAGAAGAAATAGCAAAACTAGGGTATAATTATGTAGCTAGGGGTATTAATTGGGATGAACGTTATTTACCTTTTCCATATTGGCCGCCAAGTATGCATTTTGGAAAAGTAGTTTCTGGTCAGTCAATATTAAGTAAATACCCTTTAAAAGAATATAAAAGAGTTGTTTTAGAAAGGGTTTCTGATAACCCTTTTTATAGAGATGCTTTTTATTTAGATAGATTATTACAAATAACTAAAGTGATTATTGAAGATAAAGAAGTGGTATTAATGAATGTACACTTAGAAGCTTTTGATAAAAAAACAAGAGGAAATCAATTACAAAAAGTTATACAATTATTTAAAGAATATTCTAAAACAAACCCAACAATTCTATTAGGTGATTTTAATAGTGATCCAAAATATAAAAATGCATTAATTAAACAAGTTTTTAAGATTCCAAATATTGGAAATGCTGCTTTTTTAGATACTAAATATGAAATGACTTTTGATACAAAAGATCCTTTTGAGCGATTAGACTACATTTTTTATACAAAAAACACGATAGAATATATAAAAGGAAAAGTATTGAAAGAATTTGGTCAATCGTCTGATCATTTGCCTGTTGAGATGAGTTTTAAGCTGAGGTAAAAGAAGGTTTTATTTTGTTTTATTTAAAAAAAGTAAAATAATGTTAGGATATTAAAAATTAATTTTAAAATATTTGTATTCGTAAAAGTTCAAACACTTATTGACGATGTTATCAAGAAAGGTGGAGGGATTAGACCCTGTGAAACCTTAGCAACCCTTTGCGCAATGCAAAGAAGGTGCTAAATTCTACCAAAACATTACTTCATTTTAAATTTAGAAGTAATAGTAAACGGATAGATAACCCAAGAGAAGTTTCTAAATTCAAGAAACATCTTAATTCTTAATAACATTTTTCTAGTAAGCAACATCTTTTAAAGATGTGTTTTGGCTTTTGTTTTAATTTTTTTATTAACTCAAAAAACAAGAAAAATGAGTACACCAAAATTTGCAACTAATGCGTTGCACGCAGGACATGATGTTAAACAAACAGGAGGAACAAGAGCTGTCCCTATTTATCAAACAACATCATATGTTTTTAATGATTCTGATCATGCAGCAAATCTGTTTTCATTAAAAGAATTAGGATTTATTTATACACGTTTAAATAATCCAACAAATCAAATTTTACAAGATCGTTTAGCAGCTATTGAAGGCGGTACAGGAGCTGTTGTTTTTGCTTCTGGTACAGCTGCAATTTCAACAGGGTTATTAACTTTGTTAAAAGCAGGAGATCATATTGTAGCATCAAGTAGTTTGTATGGAGGAACCTATAATTTGTTAAGTGTTACATTACCAAGATTAGGAATTACAACTACATTTGTTGATGCTTCAAATCCTGAAAATTTTGAAAAAGCAGTACAAGAAAATACAAGAGCATTTTTTGTTGAATCATTAGGAAATCCAAAATTAGACGTATTAGATTTAAAAGGAATTTCTGTATATGCAAAAAAAGCAGAAGTCCCTTTTATTGTTGACAATACGGTAGCAACACCTGCATTATTAAATCCAATAGAACATGGAGCCAATATTGTAATTCATTCACTTACAAAATATATTGGAGGTCAAGGAAACTCTTTAGGCGGTGCAATTATTGATGCTGGAACTTTTAACTGGGCAAATGGAAAATTCCCTGAGTTTACTGAGCCTTCAGCTGGTTACCATGGATTGGTATATCATGAAGCATTAGGAGCAGCATCTTATACATTTAAATTAATTTTAGAAGGGTTACGAGATTTTGGAGGGGCATTAAGTCCAACAAATGCTTTTCAAATAATTCAAGGATTGGAAACATTAGAAGTTCGTATTCAAAAGCATAGCGAAAATGCTTTAGAGTTAGCTAAATGGTTAGAAAATCAAGAAGAAGTATCATGGGTAAACTATCCTGGTTTAGCATCTAGTAAATATAAATCATTATCAGATTTATATTTACCTAAAGGACAAAGTGGTATTGTAACTTTCGGATTAAAAGGAGGATATGAAGCGGCAAAAACAGTTGCAAATACTACAAAGTTATTTTCACTGTTAGCAAACATAGGAGACACTAAATCTTTAATTATCCATCCGGCTAGTACTACTCATCAGCAATTGAGTGAAGAAGCTCAAGAAAATGCAGGAGTAACAAAAGACTTAATTCGTTTATCAGTAGGGATAGAAAATATTGATGATTTACAAACTGATTTAAAAGAAGCTTTTACTAAAATTCCTCAAGAAGATTTAGTTTAAAAAAGAAGTTAAAGGAAATCATGAGTATTAAAGAAAAATTAAATCACCTAACTATTTTTAGTTGTATTACAGATAGTGGTGCTCAGTTTACTAATTTACCGTTAAGTTATCAGTTGTTTGGTAAAAAACTGGGTACTGCTCCTGTGATTTTAATAAACCATGCGCTAACAGGAAACAGTAATGTAGCCGGTAAAGATGGATGGTGGAAAGAGTTAGTAGGAAATGAAAGAGTAATTAATACCAATGTGTACACGATACTTTGTTTCAATATTCCAGGAAATGGATTTGATGATTTTTTAATTGACGATTATAAAAGTTTTGTAGCTCGTGATATAGCTAAAATATTTTTAGAGGGATTAAAATTACTAAAAATAGAAAAGCTTTTTGCTTTAATAGGAGGTTCTTTAGGAGGTGGAATAGCATGGGAAATGGTAGTTTTAAATCCTAAAATAACTGAGCATTTTATACCTGTAGCTACAGATTGGAAATCAACCGATTGGTTAATTGCTAATTGTCAAATACAAGAGCAGTTTTTAGTAAATTCTAGTAACCCAGTTCATGATGCTCGTATGCATGCAATGTTATGTTATCGAACACCAGAATCTTTTAAAAAACGTTTTCAACGATCTAAAAATGAAGAATTACAAATTTTTAATGTAGAAAGTTGGTTACTACATCATGGTAAAAAATTACAAGAAAGGTATCAGTTAGCGTCCTATAAATTGATGAATCAATTGTTAAAAACAATAGATGTAACTAAAGGGAATGAAGGGGGTAATGTATTGGAAACCATTGAAGGGGATATTCATATTATTGGTGTAGATTCTGATCTGTTTTTTACCGCTGAAGAAAATAGGGAAACACATAAAGAACTAGCATTGGTAAATTCAAATGTTACCTATAATGAAATAAATTCTGATCATGGACATGATGCATTTTTGATGGAGCATGATCAATTAGAAAAAATTATTGAACCAATATTCAATAAAAATTCAAAAAATAAAAAAATGAAAATTTTAAAATTTGGAGGAAAATCTTTATCTAACAATGGGATACATAATGTAGTATCTATTATAGAGCAAAAGATTAATGAAGGAGAAAAGGTGGCGGTTGTAGTTTCTGCAAGAGGAAACGCAACAGATACTTTAGAAGAGCTATTAGTTAAGGCATCAAAAAATGAAACATATTCAGAACAACTAGAAGCATTTAAATATGAGCAGTCTCAAATTACACCATTAGTTGATTTTTCAAAAGAGTTTTCTAGGTTAGAAAAACTATTTGAAGGAGTAAGTTTATTAGGAGATTTTAGTGATAAAATAAAGGATGAAGTTTTAGCACAAGGAGAATTATTGTCTATAAAAACAGTAGCAGAATTATTAGAACAAAAAGGAATTAACACTAAAGCTACTGATGCTAGAGGATTATTAAAGACTGATAAAAACTTGGGTAATGCTCAAACAGTCCTTGATGTTTCAAAAGAAAATGTAAAAAAACATTTCAAAGAGTTTAATGGAACTACCGTGAATATAGTAACAGGGTTTATAGCTTCTAATACAAAAAATGAAACGACAACTTTAGGTAGAAATGGAAGTAATTATACAGCTTCGCTTTTAGCAAATTATTTAGATGCTGAAGAATTGCAAAACTATACTCATGTTGATGGAATATTTACTGCAAATCCAGATTTAGTAGAAGATGCAAAAAAAATAGAAGAATTATCTTTTTCCGAAGCAAATGAATTGGCCAATTTTGGAGCAAACATTTTGCATGCAAAAACAATTATTCCATTGTTAGAGAAAAATATAAATCTACGTATTTTAAATACGTTTAATCCTGAAGATAAAGGAACTTTGATCACTGCTAAATCAAGTTCTAAAGGAATAAAATCGTTGTCTGTATTAGATAAAGTAGCTTTATTAAACTTTGAAGGAAGAGGTTTATTGGGAAAGGTAGGTGTTGATGCTCGTATTTTTAAAGCATTAAGCAGTCAAGATATAAGTGTTAGTATTATTTCACAAGGATCTTCTGAAAGAGGAATTGGATTAGTAGTTGATAAAGAAAAGGCAGATGAAGCTGTACAAGCATTAGAACAAGAATTTGAAAGTGATTTGTTAACCAAAGATGTAAATCAAATCTCTATTATTGATGATGTTTCAGTAATTTCAATAATAGGGCAAGACTTGAGTGAATTCCATCACCCTTATAATGCTTTGATTAAAAATCAAATTGTTCCTTTATTATTTAATAATACGATTACTGGTAAAAATGTTAGTCTAGTAGTAAAAAAAGAAGAATTACACAAAGCAGTTAATGTAATTCATGGACAAGTTTTTGGAGTTGCTAAGAAAATAAATATTGCAGTATTTGGAAAAGGATTGGTTGGTGGAACGTTAATAGAGCAAATTTTAGAGAATGCTATAGCTATTTTAGATAAACGTAAAGTTCAATTAAATATTTTTGCCATAGCAAATTCTAAAAAAGTAGTATTAACAAACAAAGGTGTAACTCAAAATTGGGAAGAAGAATTAAACAAAAGTGAAAATAATACACATACAGTTGATGCCATTATTTGTTATGCTAAGAAGCATCATTTAGAAAACTTAATAGCAGTAGATAACACAGCTAGTAAAGAATTTATAGATAATTACATTCCATTAGTAGAAGCTGGTTTTGACTTAGTTTCGTCAAATAAAATAGCAAATACTGTATCATATGATTTTTATAAAGAGTTACGAAAAACACTAGATTTAAATAAGAAAAATTATTTATATGAAACTAATGTAGGTGCAGGATTGCCTTTAATTGATACTATAAAGTTACTACATGATTCCGGAGAAAACATAACAAGGATCAGAGGTGTGTTCTCTGGGTCATTAAGTTATTTGTTTAATAAGTTTTCATCTGAAAAGGTAGAGTTTTCAAAGGTATTACAAGAAGCTATAGATAGTGGATTTACTGAGCCAGACCCAAGAGAGGATTTGTGTGGAAATGATGTGGCAAGAAAATTATTAATCTTAGCTAGGGAATTAGATTTAGAAAATGAATTTGAAGATATTACAATAGAGAATTTAATACCTAAAGAATTCAGAAAAATATCATCTGAAGAGTTTTTGTCAAGCTTAGAAAAATTAAACCCTATTTTTCAAAAATTAAAAGAGGGACAAGAAGAAAATCATGTGTTAAGATACATAGGTGATTTATATGGAGATTTATCACAAACAAAAGGAAAGTTAGATGTAAAATTAGTTTCTGTACCTGTTAGTTCACCTTTAGGAAGTTTAAAAGGATCTGATGCTATTTTTGAAATTTACACTGAATCTTATGGAGAGCAACCTATTGTAATTCAAGGAGCAGGTGCTGGAGCAAAAGTAACTGCAAGAGGAGTATTTGGAGATATTCTACGATTGACAAAAAGCAATAATTAGGCATTAAACGTCATTAAAATATATAAGGTCAAAAATATTTTAGATCTATAAAAAAAATAAATATGAGTAAAAATTTTGAAACACAAGCTATTCGTACGCAAACAGAACGATCGCAATTTTCTGAACATTCAACGCCTTTATACTTAACATCAAGTTTTGTATTTGATGATGCTGAAGATATGAGGGCTTCTTTTGCTGAAGAAAAAGAAAAGAATTTATATAGTAGATTCTCTAATCCAAATACAACGGAGTTTGTAAATAAAGTGGTTGCAATGGAAGGAGCTGAAGCCGGTTATGCTTTTGCAACAGGAATGGCTGCGGTGTTTTCAACTTTTGGAGCTCTATTAAATGCTGGTGACCATATTGTTTCATGCAGGTCAGTATTTGGATCAACTCATAGTTTGTTTACTAAGTATTTACCTAAATGGAATATTGAAACTAGCTATTTTAAAATTTCCGAACCTGAAAAAATTGAAAGTTTAATTAAACCAAACACTAAGGTTTTATATGCGGAAACTCCAACAAATCCTGCTGTAGATATTTTAGATCTTGAAATACTAGGTGTTATAGCTAAAAAGCATAACTTATTGTTAGTGATTGATAATTGTTTTGCAACTCCTTATTTGCAAAATCCAATCAAATTTGGAGCAGATTTAGTTATTCATTCAGCAACAAAATTAATAGATGGGCAAGGAAGAGTTTTAGGTGGTATTACAGTTGGTAAAGCTGATTTGATTAGAGAAATTTATCTTTTTTCAAGAAATACTGGGCCGGCAATGTCTCCTTTTAATGCTTGGGTGTTGTCAAAAAGTTTAGAAACATTGGCTATAAGAGTTGAAAAACATTGCGAAAATGCATTAAAAGTAGCTCAGTTTTTAGAAAAAGAATCAAAAGTAAACTTAGTAAAATATCCTTTTTTAAAATCTCATCCTCAATATGAAACAGCCAAGAAGCAAATGCGTTTAGGAGGTAATATTGTAGCTTTTGAAATTAAAGGAGGAATTGAAGCAGGAAGAAAATTTTTAAATAATATAAAAATGTGCTCATTATCAGCGAATTTAGGAGATACGAGGACCATAGTTACACATCCAGCTTCAACAACACATAGTAAATTAAGTATAGAAGATAGGTTAGAAGTTGGTATTACTGACGGTTTGGTACGATGTTCTATTGGTTTAGAAAATGTAGAAGATGTTATTAATGATTTAAATCAAGCATTAAATAATTAGAAAATAAATAAAAGTAAAAGTGTATTTTTGTGATATGCTTTCTAAAAAAACTAAATACGGAATAAAGGCGATGACTTTTATAGCTAGGCAAGAGCCTGGTAGTAAAGTACAAATAGCAACTATTTCTGAAAAAGAAAATATTTCTCATAAGTTTTTAGAAAGCATATTACTTACCTTACGTAAAGCCGGAATTTTAGGAGCTAAAAAAGGAAAGGGTGGTGGATATTATTTGCTTAAAGAAGCAGGTACTATTAAAATGACTGAAGTCATTAGAACTCTTGAAGGTCCTATAGCTATGGTTCCTTGTGTTAGTTTGAATTATTACGAAAAATGTGACGACTGCCCAGATGAGGATGCATGTTCAGTGCATAAATTAATGATTCAAGTAAGAGATAACACCTTACAAGTATTACGTAATACTACACTTGCTGATCTTGTTTAGATAGTTACAAATATTATCTTATTGTTAAAAATTTAATTTTTTTCTTTGATATTAATAATCAGTATGTATATTTGTCGACTTAAAACCTAGTATTCCGATAGGGTAAAGGTATTTTAAAATGATTGTAGAACAAATAATAGAAAATAAAGCAAATTATAACGCAGATAAGCGTTCAGAAAAACCTATAAGAAGTATAGTTAAATCAATTAGTTGGCGAGTAGTTGGAACGATTGATACCATTCTTATTTCTTGGGTAATAACTGGAGAGGTAAAAACAGCTTTTTCTATAGGAGCAATTGAATTAGGAACAAAAATGATATTGTATTTTTTTCATGAAAGAGCTTGGAATAATATTAAATGGGGTAAAAAATGAGTGTAGAAACAATTGATTTAGTAGCAATAAATAACCAATTAAAAGGTAAATCACCACAAGAAATTGTAGCATGGGCTTTGTCTGTGGCAACTAAACCAGTGGTAACAACAAACTTTAGACCGTATGAAGGTGCTATTCTACATTTAGTAGCAGCATTAAAAAAAGATGTAAAGGTGGTTTGGTGCGATACAGGGTATAATACTCCACAAACATATAAACATGCAGAAGAGTTAATAGCAAATTTAAAACTTAATATTCATTTGTATGTGCCTAAGCAAACCGTAGCTCATAGAGATATTACTATAGGATTACCTACAATTGAAGACCCAAATCATAAAATTTTTACGGAACAAGTAAAGTTAGAGCCTTTTAAAAGAGCAATGAATGAGCATAATCCAGATGTTTGGTTTACTAATTTAAGAAAAGGTCAAACAGCTTTTAGAGATAGTATTGATATTGTATCAAAAAGTAAAGACGGAAAGTTAAAAATAAGTCCATTTTATAATTGGTCAGATAATGAGTTGGATGCCTATTTGGAAGAAAATAATTTACCAAATGAATTCAAATATTTTGATCCAACTAAAGTAGAAAGTAATAGAGAGTGTGGTTTACATATATAAAAAACATGATTATGAATACAAATATAATTAAAGTAGGAGCTTTAGAAAGTGAAGCCATATATATATTGAGGGAAGTAGTCGCGCAATTTGAAAAACCAGTGTTATTATTTTCAGGGGGAAAAGATAGTATAACATTGGTACGACTAGCTCAAAAAGCATTTTACCCAGCAAAGATTCCTTTTCCTTTAATGCATATTGATACGGGACATAACTTTCCTGAAACGATTGAATTTAGAGATCGTTTAGTAAAAGAATTAGGGGTAGAGTTAATTGTACGTAATGTACAAGATAATATAGATACAGGGAAAGTAAAAGAAGAAACAGGGAAGTACGCGAGCCGAAACATGTTGCAAACTGAAACGTTATTAGATGCCATAGAAGAATTTGGTTTTGACGCATGTATCGGTGGTGCGCGTAGAGATGAAGAAAAAGCAAGAGCAAAAGAGCGTATTTTTTCTGTCCGTGATGATTTTGGACAGTGGGATGAAAAAAACCAACGTCCAGAATTATTTGACATGCTAAATGGAAAAATTGATTTAGGACAAAATGTTCGTGTTTTTCCAATATCTAACTGGACAGAATTAGATGTTTGGTCATATATAAAAGAAGAGAAAATTGAAATTCCATCTATTTATTTTGCTCATAAAAGAGCTACTTTTTTAAGAGATGGACTTATATGGTCAGCTGAAGACGATGTTGTTTATCGAGAAGATGATGAAAAGGTTGAAGAACGCATGGTACGTTTTAGAACTGTAGGAGATATGAGCTGTACAGCAGCAGTATTATCTAATGCTATTGATATAAATACAGTTGTAGAAGAAATTAGAGATTCTTCTATATCTGAAAGGGGAGCAAGGATAGATGATAAACGATCGGAAGCTGCAATGGAAAAGCGTAAACAACAAGGATATTTCTAAAAAAACAATAATAAACTATTTAAAATAATAGTTAAAAAATACTAAAATGAACGTACTAAAAATAGCAACAGCAGGGAGTGTAGATGATGGTAAAAGTACTTTAATAGGACGTATTTTATACGATACGAAATCATTAACTGAAGATAAATTACAAGCGATTGAAGAAAAAAGTAAACAAAGAGGATTTGATTACTTAGATTTTTCATTAGCAACAGACGGATTAGTAGCTGAACGTGAACAAGGAATTACTATTGATGTAGCACATATTTACTTTTCTACACCGAAAACAAGTTTTATTATTGCTGATACTCCTGGTCATATTGAGTATACTAGAAATATGGTAACTGGAGCCTCAAATTCACAAGCTTCTATTGTTTTGGTAGATGCTAGAAATGGAGTTGTTGAACAAACATATCGTCATTTCTTTATCAATAATTTATTAAGAGTAAAAGATGTTGTAATTGCTATTAATAAAATGGATTTGGTAGATTATTCAGAAGATAAATTTAACCAAATAAAAGGTGAAATTGAGTATTTAGCAAGTAAAAGTGAATACCAAAATCAAAACTTAACCTTTATTCCTTTATCAGCTTTAAAAGGTGATAATGTAGTAGAATCATCAGATAAGATGGAGTGGTATAAAGGTGAACCTTTGTTAAATCATTTAGAAAGTTTAAGTTCTGATAATGTAAATACTATTTCACAAACTCGTTTTCCTATACAAAGTGTTATAAGGCCAAAAACTGACGAATATCACGATTTTAGAGGGTATGCAGGTAAACTTTATGGAGGTGATTTAGCAGTAGGTGATCAAGTAACTATATTACCTTCTAATACGCAATCTAAAGTTAAAAGTATTCAGTTTTTTAATCATGAATATCAAGAAGCAAAAAGTGGTAGTTCAATAACTGTAACACTTGAAGATGATGTAAACATAAGTAGAGGTGATATGTTGGTTAAAAGTGGTGAAGAACCAAAAGTTGTAAAACAAATTGAAGCAACTATTTGTTGGATGGACAAACAACCACTTCAGGTGTCAGAAAAGTATTATATAAAGCATGGTGTAAATGATGCTCAAGCTAAAATAACAGATGTATCATCGTTAATTCATACTGATTTTTCAGGAGAAGAAAATTCACCAAATGAATTATCACTTAACCAAATTGGTAATGTTACTTTAAAAATAAGTAAGCAGCTTTTTGTTGATAAATTTCAAGAGAATAAAGCTAATGGTGCATTTATAGTTATTAATCCAAAAACAAACAACACAGCAGGTGTTGGTTTTATTAAGTAAAAAAATAAAGCAATGGCAATTATAATAACAGACGAATGTATTAACTGTGGAGCTTGCGAACCTGAATGCCCAAATACAGCAATTTATGAAGGGGCTGATGATTGGAAGTATAGTGAAGGTACATCTTTAGAAGGAGCAGTTAAATTACCTAATGGTGATCAAATAGATGCAGATGAGGTTCAAGAACCAGTTTCTGATGAATATTATTTTATTGTTCCTGATAAATGTACAGAATGTAAAGGGTTTCATGAAGAACCACAATGTGCGGCAGTATGCCCAGTAGATTGTTGTGTACCTGATGATAATCATGTAGAAACAGAAGAAGAGTTATTAGCAAAACAACAATTATTACACAACTAGTATTAATGCTTTTATAAGCAAACAATTAAAAATCATGCAAAGTTTTAGATCAGAAATAGAGAACCCGGTTGTAGAAAAAGATATCCTTGAATTAGAACGTAAAATAAGTTTATTTAAAGAAGGAAAGATAGATGAAGAACGTTTTAGAAGTTTACGTTTAGCAAGAGGAGTTTATGGTCAACGCCAATTAGGTGTACAAATGATTCGTATTAAATTACCTTATGGTAAAGTGTCTAGTGAGCAATTACATAGAATAGCAGATGTTTCTGATGAATATTCAAGAGGAAGGTTACATATAACTACGCGTCAAGATATTCAAATTCACTATGTAAGCTTAGATAGAACCCCAGAATTATGGGCTCAATTAGAAAAGGATGATATTACATTACGTGAGGCATGTGGAAATGCTGTTAGAAATGTAACGGCATCTGAAACAGCAGGTATAGACATCAATGAACCTTTTGATGTAAGTCCATATGCACATGCAACTTTTGAATTTTTTCTACGTAACCCAATTTGTCAAGAAATGGGAAGGAAGTTTAAAATGTCGTTTTCAGCAACTGATGAAGATACTGCAATAAGCTTTATGCACGATTTAGGTTTTATAGCTAAAACTAAAACTATTGGAGGAAAAACAATAAAAGGGTTTAAAGTATTGTTAGCGGGTGGATTAGGTTCTCAGCCTCGTCATGCTGATGTTATGTATGAGTTTTTAGAAGCTGATTTATTAATACCAACTATTGAAGGAGTTTTACGTGTGTTTGATCGTTATGGTGAACGTTCAAAGAGAGCAAAAGCGCGATTAAAATTCTTGGTAAAAGATTTAGGGTTGGATCAGTTTTTAACTTTAGTTGAAACAGAAAGAAAGGCTTTAGCATACCAATCGTACTCTATTGATACTTCAAAATTTGAACAAGAAATTACTTTTGAAACTTTAGAGGCTCCTTCAGTATCAATAGAAGATGAAAAAGCATATGAAGAATGGAAGCAAGCCAATGTTATAAAACAAAAGCAAGAAAGATTGTATGCTGTTGGTGTTAAAGTACATTTAGGAGATTTTTATACAGATAAAGCACGATTGTTAGCTGATTTGATTAAGAAATATGCAGCAAATGAATTGCGTTTTACATTAAGACAAAATATTTTAATACGCCATGTAAGAGAAGAGTTTTTACCTTTCTTTTATGTTGAGTTACAAAAATTAGGATTTACTGAAGTAGGTTATAATAGTACAGCTGATATTACTGCATGTCCAGGAACTGATACATGTAATTTGGGAATTTCAAGTAGTACAGGAATTGCCGCAGAATTAGAGCGTGTTTTTAAAACTGAATATCCAGAATACCTTAACAATAAGGAAGTAACTATAAAAATTAGTGGTTGTATGAATGCTTGTGGTCAGCATAATATGGCACACATTGGTTTTCAAGGAATGTCTGTAAAAGTAGGAAACTTATTAGCACCAGCATTACAAGTGTTAATTGGTGGAGGTATTGTAGGAAATGGAGAAGGTCGTTTTTCAGATAAATTAGTGAAGATACCTAGTAAAAGAGGCCCAGAAGCATTAAGAATTTTATTAAACGATTTTGAAGATAATAAAGAAGAAGAGGAGGATTTCTTAGCATACTATGATAGAAATGGAAAAACATATTTTTATGATATTTTAAAACATTTATCTGATACCACCAATTTAAAAGAAGATGATTTTATCGATTGGGGTCATGATAAAAACTATGTAAAAGCAATTGGAGTAGGTGAATGTGCTGGTGTAGTAATAGATTTGATAGCAACTTTACTTTTTGAAAGTGAAGAGAAATTAGAAAATGCAACACAGGCTTTTAAAGAAAAACAGTGGTCTGATAGTATTTATCATGGATATTCGGCTATCGTAAATACAGCAAAAGCACTGCTAACATCTGAAGGTAAAAAGACAAATACTCAAGCAGGAATTATAAAAAACTTTGATGAGGTATTTGTTGAAACAAAGAAAATAGAGTTAGCAACTTCATTTTCAGAATTAGTATATCAAATTAATAAAAATCAACCTACCGAAGCATTTGCAAGTAAATATTTGCAAGAAGCTAAAGCATTCTACACAACTATAGATGCTTACCGTAAAGTGGTAGTAGAAAGTTAAAAAGGATAATGATGAAAAAACAACCTAAATTAACAGTAGTAGGAGCAGGACCAGGAGATGTTGAGCTAATTACGTTAAAAGCTATTAAAGCATTAAAAAATGCAGATGTTGTTTTATATGACGCTTTAGTTAATCCAGAGCTTTTAGATTATATCAATCCAAAAGCAGAACTAATTTTTGTTGGTAAAAGAAGAGGCTGTTACCGCTATCAGCAAGAGCAAATTAATGAGTTAATTGTGGCAAGAGGGTTTTCTCATGGTCATGTAGTTCGTTTAAAAGGTGGAGATCCTTTTATTTTTGGAAGAGGAGCTGAAGAAATGCAATTTGCAGCAACATATGGGTTAGAGGTAGCTGTTGTTCCAGGAATTTCATCATCATTAGCTGTACCAGCATATCAAAACATACCATTAACAAAAAGAGGTAGTTCAGAAAGTTTTTGGGTAATAACAGGAACAACTAAGCAACATAAATTATCTAATGATGTTAGGTTAGCCGCAAAATCAAATGCAACAGTAGTTGTGTTAATGGGAATGGGGAAATTATCTGAAATAGTATCACTTTTTAAAGAAGAAGGAAAGTCAGAATTACCAGTAGCTATTATTCAAAATGGAACAACTCCTGAAGAAAAAATAGGAATAGGTACCGTTGATACTATTGAGGAAGTGGTTTCTAAAAATAACTTAAGTAACCCTGCAATTATTGTATTAGGAGAAGTGGTAAAACACCGTCAACAGTTAGCAGATGTAAAACAAGAAGTAGTTTTAAAAAGTGTGGTATGATAGATAAAGAAAGAAATAATTTATATCCAGTTTTTTTAAAGGTAAATGAACTGGAAGTGTTAATTATTGGAGGAGGTTATGTAGCTGAAGAAAAACTAACTTTTTTATTAAAATCAAGTCCAGATGCTAAGGTAACGATGGTTTCTCCTTTTTATAGGGAAAATACGATTAAAGAAGCTCAAAAAGCATCAGTAAAAATGATTAAAGATGTTTATAAAAAAGAGTATTTAATAGGAAAACACATGGTTATTGCTACAACTGATGTTCCAGAAGTGAATGTACAGGTATATAAAGATTGTAGAGTAGAAAATAAACTAGTAAATGTAGCTGATAATCCACCTTATTGTGATTTTTATATGGGAGGAATTGTAACTAAAGGAAATGTAAAAGTTGCAATTTCAACAAATGGAAAATCACCTACAACAGCTAAAAGGTTACGACAATTTTTTGAAGAAGTAATGCCAGAAGACATTAATCAATTAGTAGAAAACTTAAATAGTTTTAGAAAAACAATCAAAGGGAACTTTGAGAAAAAAGTACAAACATTAAATAAACTCACAGAAGGTTTAATAAATTAAAATTATAATGGAATATAGGAATAAAAAAACTATCAAATAGTATAGGTTTCCTAATCTTCATAATAATTACAAACAAAAGAAATGATACAGACAGATATATTAATTATTGGAGCAGGCCCAACTGGGTTATTCACAGTTTTTGAAGCAGGATTATTAAAATTACGTTGTCATTTAATAGATGCGTTGCCACAACCAGGAGGACAATGTTCTGAAATTTACCCTAAAAAACCTATTTACGATATACCAGCATATCCAGAAATTTTAGCTGGAGATTTAACTAAGAACTTACTAGAACAAATAAAACAGTTTGAACCAGGTTTTACATTAGGGGAACGTGCAGAAACTATAGAAAAACAAGATGACGGAAGCTTTATTGTAACTACTAATAAAGGAACAAAGCATCAAGCACCTGTTGTTGCTATTGCTGGTGGGTTAGGTAGTTTTGAGCCTAGAAAGCCTAAAATAGAGAACATTACAAAGTTTGAAGATTCTGGTATCGAATATATGATAAAAGAGCCAGAATTATATAGAGATAAAGATGTAGTAATTGCAGGAGGAGGAGATTCAGCTCTAGATTGGTCTATCTTTTTAACAGATGTTGCAAAATCAGTTACATTAATTCATAGAAGAAATGAATTTAGAGGAGCTTTAGATTCAGTTGAAAAAGTTCAAGAATTAAAAAACTTAGGGAAAATTAATTTAATTACCCCAGCTGAGGTAAAAGGAGTTTTAGGAAATGACCATGTAACGGGAGTTGTTATTGAAGAAAAAGGGCAGGAACCTTATATTTTAGATACAGATCATTTTATTCCATTATTTGGATTAGCTCCAAAACTAGGACCTATTGGGAATTGGGGGTTAGAGATAGAAAAAAATGCAATTAAAGTAAATAATGCTTTAGATTATCAAACAAATATACCTGGTATTTATGCAATTGGTGATGTGAATACATACCCAGGGAAATTGAAATTAATTTTATGTGGATTTCATGAAGCTACATTAATGTGTCAAAGTGCTTACCAATTAATACATCCAGATAAGAAGTATGTAATGAAGTATACAACAGTAGGTGGAGTTCAAGGTTTTGATGGTACCAAAAAAGAAGCTCCAAAAGCAGTAGTAAAGGCTATAGAGTAATGGAGCAAGATGTTACTATAAAAATAACTGACCGAGAAGGTGTAATGCATGAGGTAATTGCACCGACTGATATGGCAATGAATTTGATGGAAGTAGTTCGTTCATACGAATTAGCTCCTGAGGGAACGATTGGAGTATGCGGAGGAATGGCAATGTGTGCATCTTGTCAATGTTATGTGAAATCAAATCATGAGCTTCCTGAAATAACCGATGATGAAGATGCTATGTTAGCAGAAGCTTTTGATGTTCAGGATAATAGCCGTTTAGGATGTCAAATTCAAATAACCCCTAAGTTAGAAGGCTTAGAGATTGAATTAGCACCAGAAAGTTAATTACATTTGTAAAAAAGAAACCTATAAAATGCAATTTAAACAGTATGACTTATCATTAAAAGATGATGTAGAAGTATTTACAAAGCAATTATTTTATGCATTGTTTAATGATGTTTGTCAAGAAAAAGCAAATCATTTAAGAGAGTTATTTTTTAAAATTTGTAAAGGTTTAGAGATTCCTAAAGCAAATAATGTTTGGGAATTTTACCAACAATCTTTTTGTGAAATTCGAAATCAATTAGACTTAGATGCAAAAGCCTTTGAAAGTACTGATCCTGCATGTAAAAGCTTAGGAGAAGTGTATTTAGCATATCCAGGTTTTCATGCAATAGCCGTATATCGATTAAGTCATGAATTATATAAAATAGAAATTCCTATTTTACCAAGAATGATGAGTGAATATGCACATGGTGTAACAGGAACAGACATTCATCCAGGCGCAATAATTGGAGAATCTTTTTTTATTGATCATGCTACAGGTATAGTTATCGGTGAAACGACAATTATAAAAAACAATGTAAAAATATATCAAGGAGTTACTTTAGGTGGAATTCAAGTTAAAAAAGAATTAGCATCCACTAAACGTCACCCTACTATTGAAAGTAATGTAACGATTTATGCAAATGCAACTGTTTTAGGAGGAGATGTAACGATAGGAAAAGATAGTGTTATAGGAGCAAATGTGTGCGTAATAGATTCAGTCCCTGAAGGATCAATTGTAACGTATGAATCAGAAAATAAAATCATAATGAGAAAATCATATGCAAAATGATTTTTATTAAACAAAAAACGAATGAAAACCAAAACAATAATAGATAGTGTTGGTAATACACCTTTAGTAGAAATTTCATCGCTTATTAATAAAGAAGGGGTACGATTATTATTAAAGTTAGAAGGTAATAACCCTGGAGGAAGTGTAAAAGATAGAGCAGCCTATAACATGATATCTGAAGCAATTAAGCGAAAAAATATTAAAAAAGGTGATTATTTGGTAGAAGCAACTAGTGGAAATACTGGCATTGCTTTAGCTTTAATGGCAAAAGTTTTAGGAGTGAATATGGTTTTAGTAATGCCAGAAAATGCAACTGAAGAACGAGTTAAAACGATGAAGTCGTATGGTGCTGAAGTAATTTTAACATCAGCAAGTGAAGGTATAGAAGGCTCAAGAGATAAAGCACTTGAATTACGATATAAAAAAGGATACTTTATGCTAAATCAGTTTGAGAATAATGATAACTGGAAAGCACACTATAAAACTACTGGACCAGAAATATGGAATGATACTGAAGGTGAAGTAACACATTTTGTTTCAGCAATGGGAACTACAGGTACTATTATGGGAGTTTCAACCTATTTAAAAGAGCAGAATTCTAACATTCAAATTGTAGGAGCTCAACCCAAAGAAGGTTCTAGAATTCCAGGAATAAGAAGATGGTCTCCAGAATACTTACCAAAAATATTTGATAAAAATAAAGTAGATAAAACTATTGAAGTAAGTAGAGAAGAAGCTACAAAGATGACACGCAAATTAGCCAAAGAAGAAGGGATAATGGCAGGAATGAGTAGCGGTGGAGCTTTACATGTAGCATTAGAAGTAGCTAAAAAAATAGATAAAGGTATAATTGTAGCTATTGTTTGTGATCGAGGTGATCGCTATTTATCTTCAGAATTATTTGAATATTAAAAACAATTATTCTTTTTAAAGCAGTAAATAAAAAATAATTCGTTTATTTGCATTATATTATAGTTCATTAACTTAATGATGTTATCAAGAAAGGTGGAGGGATTAGACCCAACGAAACCTTAGCAACCCTTTGTGTAAACAAAGAAGGTGCTACATTCTACTGTGAAAGCAGGGAGATAACGGAAAGAATTTTACTTCTCTTTTCCTGATAACATTACAATTAAATATCAGGAATGTCAAACATTTACAAAGAAATACAAAAACGAATTCTCGTGCTCGATGGAGCAATGGGAACTATGCTTCAGGAATATAAATTTACTGAAGAAGATTTTCGAGGAGAACGTTTTAAAGAATATCCAACACCTTTACAAGGTAATAATGATTTGTTGTCAATAACTCAACCTGAAGCGGTAAAAGAAGTACATAGAAAATATTTTGCAGCAGGTGCAGATATTGTTGAAACAAATACTTTTTCTGGAACTACAATTGCTATGGCAGATTATCAAATGGAAGATTTGGTATACGAGTTAAATTATGAGTCTGCAAAAATAGCTAAAGAAGTAGCTCAAGAGTTTACAGAAAAAGAACCTCATAAACCTAGGTTTGTAGCTGGTTCAATAGGCCCAACAAATAGAACAGCAAGTATGTCTCCAGATGTAAATGATCCTGGATATAGAGCAGTAACTTTTGATGAATTAAAAATAGCTTATAAACAACAAGTAGAAGCTTTAATTGATGGAGGAGCCGATATTTTATTGGTTGAAACTGTTTTTGATACTTTAAATGCTAAAGCAGCTTTATTTGCTATTGAAGAGGTAAAAGGAGAGCGAAATATTGATATTCCTATTATGGTTTCAGGTACAATTACTGATGCATCTGGAAGAACATTATCTGGGCAAACAGCTGAGGCTTTTCTTATTTCAATTTCTCATATTCCATTATTATCTGTAGGATTTAATTGTGCTTTAGGGGCAAATTTATTACAACCTCATTTAGAAGCTATAGCTTCGAAAACAGATTTTGCTATTTCAGCACATCCTAATGCTGGGTTGCCAAATGCTTTTGGTGAATATGACGAAACACCACAAGAAACAGCTAGTCAGATTGAAGAATATTTAAAGAAAGATTTGATAAATATTATTGGAGGTTGCTGTGGAACAAGACCTGCTCATATTAAAGCTATTGCTGAAGTAGCTGTTAATTATAAACCAAGAAGAACATTAGCAATACAAAAATAGTAAGTTATGGGTAATGTAAATAAATTTATTAGATGTTGAACCTCCTGAACTATATAGATAGATGATTGAAGAAAGAAAAAACATGAAATTAAGTGGTTTAGAACCCTTAATAATTACACCAGAAAGTAATTTCATAAATGTAGGAGAACGTACTAATGTTGCTGGATCAAGAAAGTTTTTGCGATTAATTAAAGAGGAGAAATTTGATGAAGCCTTAGCCATAGCACGTCATCAAGTAGATGGAGGTGCTCAAATTATTGATATAAATATGGATGATGGCTTAATTGATGGAAAAGAAGCCATGGTACGTTTTTTAAATTTGATTGCGGCTGAGCCTGATATTTGTCGTGTTCCTATAATGATTGATAGTTCAAAATGGGAAATTATTGAAGCTGGATTGCAAGTTGTACAAGGTAAGTCAGTTGTTAATTCGATTAGTTTAAAAGAGGGAGAAGAAAAATTTATTTGGGAAGCAACTCAAATAAAAAGATATGGAGCAGCAGTAATAGTAATGGCTTTTGATGAGGTTGGACAGGCTGATAATTATGAACGTAGAATTGAAATTGCTGAACGTTCATATAGGGTATTAGTTGATAAAGTAGGGTTTCCATCAGAAGATATTATTTTCGATTTAAACATCTTTCCAGTGGCTACTGGTATGGAAGAGCATCGGAAAAATGCAATAGATTTTATTGAAGCTACTCGTTGGGTACGTGAAAACTTACCTAATGTAAGTGTAAGTGGAGGGGTGAGTAATGTATCATTTTCTTTTAGAGGAAATAATAGTGTAAGAGAAGCAATGCATTCGGTGTTTTTATATTACGCTATTCAAGCGGGAATGAATATCGGGATCGTAAACCCTACTATGTTAGAGGTGTATGATGATATTCCAAAGGATTTATTAGAACACATTGAAGATGTAATTTTAGATAGAAGAGATGATGCTACTGAACGTTTATTAGACTTTGCTGAAACCGTAAAAGGGAAGAAGAAAGAAGATGATGGAAAAGCATTAGAGTGGCGTAAATTACCATTGCAAGAAAGAATAACACATGCTTTGGTAAAAGGGATAGATGCTTTTATTGTAGAGGATGCTGAAGAAGCTCGATTAGGAGTAGAGAGACCTTTGCACGTAATTGAAGGGAATTTAATGGCGGGAATGAATGTTGTTGGTGATTTATTTGGTGCAGGAAAAATGTTTTTACCTCAAGTGGTTAAATCTGCACGAGTAATGAAAAAAGCTGTTGGATATTTAAACCCTTTTATTGAAGCAGAAAAAGGAGAAAAACAGCAAGCTTTAGGTAAGGTTTTAATG
>JBELFC010000030.1:0-26937 GCA_042093175.1 Tenacibaculum sp.
CTGTAACCTCTTGAGCCGTAATCAAGTGCGCTATTCAGTTGCGCCACGAGGCCGTCGTTTTGCGGGTGCAAATATACAATTCTTTTACAGTTCTAAAAATTATTTTTCAATTTCTTTTCGAAAATTTTCAATAATTTTTTTAGATGCCTCAATATCAGTATTAAAAATGTGAAGCTCAACAACGTCTCCTGTAGCTCCAAAACCTGCTAATCTTCCAGATTCTCGTTCGTTTTTAATAATTGAGGGTATTTTATTGTCTTCTAATAATTGAGCAAGTCTATTTACTAAGATTGCTGATCCGGTAAAAATAGAAATATGTTCTTTCATAACTTAAGATGTATTTAGTTTAACGAATTTATTGTAACGTAAGCTCTCCATCCAATAATAGCTAATTGTAATTTTGAAGCCTTTGTAATGTCTAGCTCTTTTTTTGTATAAGAAGGTAAGATAATTTTGTTAAGCTTGGCTAGTTTTTTAAATAATTGTTTTTTCATTAGTTAGTTGATTTCTTATCAAAAATAATGAAAATATAATTGTAAATAAACAGGACGATCTAATTCGTCCTGTTGGTAATTGATTCCTTTTCTTTTTTATTTCTTTTCCATCATTTTCTTAGCTAACTCAGCGCCAATTAATGATTGTAGCAAATTCCCACTGTTTCCGTCTTTACTTCCTTCAATATATGTAGAAGGTAATTTTAAATCTTTTATCTCTTTAGCAACTCCCACTGCAGTTTTGTATTCCCATTCAGCACGCTCCTGAGGAGTTAAACCTGCACTTACTAGTTTTGCATTTTCATAGTATTGGGCATCGGCAGCTACTTTTTTACTTTTAGCTTTGAATTGTTCAACTTCATATTGTTTCTTTTCTTTTATTAAGTTGAATCCAGCTACTTTAGCTTGAGTTTCAGCTTCGATGGTTTGTTGAATTTGAATTTTTTCTAACCTAGCTCTTTCTTTAGCTTTTTCAGACTCTCCTTTAGCAACTTCTTTTTTAGCTCTATAGTATTCACGCTCTGCTTGTTGTTTTTCAAGTTGAGTTTGTGCTACCTCATTTTTTTGTAAATCTAAACGCTCGTCAAAAGATTCTTCCCAGTCAATACCTGTTACTTGTGCTTGGTAAATTTTTAAACCGTATTGTTTTAAGGTGTTAGAATTGTCTCTGGCAATACTACCATCTGAGTTTCTTTTGATTCTAAACTTTTTTTGTTTACTCGATTTACCTACATTAATCTTTCTAATAGTAGTTGTATCTCCAACAATTTCATTCGTATTTTCAGATTCATAGTATTGTTCTACTTGGTACATTCCATTTTCTAATTGATCTCTAAAATATCTATCGAAATCGGAAGCCTGACCTGAAATATAATCTTGAGCATCCATTAGTTTACAGGTGTTTTTTATAGCTGCATCAATGTTTGGTAAAACTCTACCGTAAATTAATTTTGATTCGCTCCTGTTTCTGTCTGCCATGTTTAAAAAGACTTTTTCGTCGTTGATATTAACACCTACAATAACTGAAGTGCTAATTTCTGCTTTAATTGCATCGCTGAATTCCCACTTTTGAGCCTTCCTGTTGTATATACCTTGGCTACTTTTTGGTAGTTCTGCATCATCTTTTAAAATAACATCTTTTATAGATGTTTCATAAGATAGTGGTATGATTCTACCCCACCATTTTAATTTTAATCCCTGTGTGGTAATCATTTTATCACCACCAGAAACAAATTGTACTGCATAGGCTGTACCAGCTTCTGCGTAAAAGAACATTCCAGTTATAATACTCAATAAAATTCCGAGTAATGTAAATTGAATACTTCTGTTGGTGGTGAACCAATTTAAGAAGCCGTCTTTTTTAATAATTGATTTTAAAATAAGGGTGAGTAACCCAATAATAATTAATAATATTCCTAAAAATGTTAGCATAATAATAGTGTGTTTAATAGTTAATTAAAATAAGTACTGAATAAGTTGAATTATAAAATTTACTGCTGAGACAATTAAATTTAAAGCAATAGTTATCATTTGTTTTTTTAGTGGTTTTAGTTAATAAAAGTTGATTAATTCCAGAATTGTTTTCTCAATATATGAGAAAGAGAATCACATCACCAAAAGTTTCAATACGATTTAATTAATTTGAATTTATAATTAAAGTTAAAAAATAACATTAAGTTTTAATGTGTAATCTTGTTTTCTACAAAGTAGTTTGTTTTGTTAATATTAATATGTGTTTATTGTTTTAATATGTAATTAAATAAAGGGTGTTTTTTATGTGTTTTAAAAAAGTAAAGGAAAATGTGTTGTTAAAGAGAGGTGAAATGGTGGTTTTGATTTTTGTGCTTTGAAAAAAAAACTTTTTTTATTGGAAATTAGAAAGACAAAAAAAGAAGCTTTTAAGCATGTAATATCTGTTCGTAATTTAGATGTCAAAACCCTATCTTCGCACAAAAAATAATTTATGAGTATTCTATATATTGTTATTGGATTAGTTTTATTAGTTCTTGGTGGGAACTGGTTGCTAAAAGCTGCAGTTGGCTTATCGCTAAAATTGAATATACCTAAAATTGTTATTGGTATGACGGTTGTTTCTTTTGCAACATCAGCACCAGAATTGATAGTAAGTATTAAGTCTGCATTAGATGGGGCTACAGGTTTAGCAGTTGGTAATGTAATAGGTTCAAATATTGCAAATATTGCGTTAGTGTTGGCAATAACAATAATTTTATCGCCTATAGATGTTCAGAAGAGTTTTTATAAAACAGATTGGCCAGTAATGATGTTTGCTTCATTGTTGTTATATGTTTTTATTGTTAATGATAAAACAATCCAAACATATGAAGGAGTAATTTTATTTATGACTTTAATAGCGTTTTTGGTGTATCTCTTACGTTTTCAAAAGCAGGCAGTAGTTGACGAAATGCCTGAAGATGATGAAGTATTACCGCTATTTAAAGTAGTACTTTTTTTAGCTTTAGGTGGATTAGGTTTATGGGGAGGATCAGAGTTGTTAATTGATGGAGCAAAAACGTTGGCAAAAGGATTAGGGGTAAGCGATGCTGTAATTGGTGTAACGGTGGTTTCTGTAGGAACAAGTATTCCTGAACTAGCAGCTTCTATTATTGCAGTTATGAAGAAAGAAAAGGCAATTTCTTTAGGGAATTTAATAGGATCGAATGTGTTTAATATTTTAGCAGTGTTAGGAATAACAGCAATGATTACTCCTGTTGAGGTTAAGCCAGATTCATTAAGTTTGATTACTAAGGATATTTATTGGATGTTAGCTATTTCATTTGCGGTGCTTCCGTTAGTTTTTATTCCTAAAGGGATGAGATTAGGATGGAGAGATGGGGTGTTGTTGCTAATTACTTATGTTGTGTTTGTGTATTTAGCAATTTCGTAAATTGTAATAGTTGAAGAAGTGATGTAATGAATGGAATAGAGAATTATATAGGTTTTATTGTTGCAGGGCTTTTAATGAATATAACTCCTGGGGCAGATACTGTTTATATAATTACCAGGAGCGTTGCTCAAGGAAAAAAAGCAGGTATTTATTCCGTTTTAGGAATTGGAAGCGGAGCTGTAATTCATGTTGTATTTGCTGCTTTGGGATTATCGGTAATATTAGCAAAGTCAGTAATTGCTTTTACAGTTATCAAGTGGGCTGGGGCGGTTTATTTGATTTTTTTAGGTGTAAAAACCCTTTTAGATAGGTCAGGATTATTTGATAATCAAAAGGTAGATTTTGAGAAGGTAGATTTATTGAAAATATATAAACAAGGCTTTTTAACAAATTTATTAAATCCAAAAATTGCAATATTCTTTTTGTCCTTATTACCTCAGTTCATAAAAGCAGAACATACAAATAATGTACTACCTTTTTTAATTTTAGGATGCACCTTTTTATTAACAGGAACCATTTGGTGTCTTTTCTTAGTGCATGCTGCTTCTTTTATGACAAACAGGTTAAGAAGTAATGAAAAGATAGGTAAGGTAATGAAAAAAATAAGTGGATATGTGTTTATTGGTTTAGGGCTTCAGTTGTTAATGAAGAAAAATTAATAAAGTCTCAAAATAATATAAAAATAAAACACCTCGCAATTTGCGAGGTGTTTTATTTTTATAGATAAAATCTAATTTAGATTTTTGCACTTTTAACGGTTTTAATAATTCTTCCAGCAATTTTATAAGGATCACCATTAGAAGCAGGTCTTCTGTCTTCTAACCATCCTTTCCATCCTTTTTCAACAGTAATAATAGGAATACGGATAGAAGCTCCACGATCAGATACACCGTAGCTAAAGTCAGATACGTGAGCAGTTTCATGTAAACCAGTTAAACGCTCATCATTATTAGCACCATATACATCAATGTGCTCTTCAGTAACAGGTCTGAATGCTTCACAAATAGCTTCGTAAGTTTCTTTAGAACCACAAGTTCTTAATATAGTGTTAGAAAAGTTAGCATGCATACCAGAACCATTCCAATCACCTTTTACTGGTTTAGGGTGGTATTCAATGTAGTAACCATATTTTTCAGTTAATCTATCTAATAAATATCTAGCTACCCAAATTTCATCACCAGCTTTTTTTGCACCTTTAGCAAATAATTGGAATTCCCATTGTCCAGGAGCTACCTCTTGATTAATTCCTTCAAAGTTTAATCCAGCGTCAATACATAAATCAGCATGTTCTTCAACAACATCTCTACCCCAAGTGTATCTTCCTCCTACAGAACAATAGTATTTTCCTTGAGGCCCAGGGAAACCACCACGTGGGAAACCTAAAGGTAAATCTGTTTTAGAATCCATTAAAAAGTACTCTTGTTCAAATCCGAACCAAAAATCAGAATCGTCATCATCAATCGTAGCACGTGCATTAGATTCGTGTGGAGTACCATCAGCATTTAAAACTTCAGCCATAACTAAGAAACCGTTTCTTCTAACAGGATCTGGGTAAATTGCTACAGGTTTTAATAAGCAGTCAGAAGCTCCACCAGACGCTTGTTCTGTTGAACTTCCATCAAAAGACCATACTGGGCAGTCTTCTAATTTACCACTAAAATTATCTTCAACCTTAGTTTTGCTTCGCATATTTTGGGTTGGCTTATGACCATCTAACCATATATACTCTAATTTAGATTTACTCATGATTTTTAATTTTGATATTACTGTTGTATTGTTTTACGATGCAAAAATGAATATTTTTTTAATTACCCCCAAATTTTATAGGGGTAAATTTTAAAAATTAGCTATAATTTAATTTTACCCCTATTTTTTTAGGGGTTTGTTTATTTTTAAATTAGTATTTTTGAAAAGTATTAAAAAAGGATAATATATATGTCGGCTATTCGGTTTAATGCGTTAAAGGAAACGCTTAATAGAGGTTCAGTTATTGTTGAGGAAAAAAGTAAACGTTCAGAATTATTTGGTAAGAATGTGTTTAATGAGCAAGCAATGCGTCAATATATGACGAAAGAAGCTTATCAAAGTGTAATGGATGCAATTGAGTACGGAACTAAAATAGATAGAAAAAAGGCAGATCAAATTGCAGTTAGCATGAAAGATTGGGCGCTTTCTAAAGGTGCTACTCATTATACACATTGGTTTCAACCTTTAACAGGAGCAACAGCTGAAAAACATGATGCTTTTTTTGAAACAATAGAAGGAGGGGGAGCTATGGAACGTTTTGATGGTGGACAGCTAGTACAACAAGAGCCAGATGCATCATCTTTTCCTAATGGAGGAATTAGAAATACCTTTGAAGCTAGAGGGTATACAGCTTGGGATCCAACATCTCCAGCTTTTATTTACGGAACAACATTATGTATTCCAACAGTATTTGTAGCTTATACAGGTGAGGCTTTAGATAATAAAGCTCCTTTATTAAGAGCGTTACAAGCTGTTGACGAATCTGCAACTGCAGTTTGTAAATTTTTTGATAAAAATGTAACTAAGGTAAACGCAACATTAGGTTGGGAACAAGAATATTTTTTAATAGATAAAGCTTTAGCAGCGTCTAGACCTGATATAATGATGACAGGGAGAACTTTGTTAGGGCACTCTTCAGCAAAAGGGCAACAATTAGATGATCATTATTTTGGATCGATCCCTAGACGAGTGATGAATTTTATGCGTGATTTGGAACAAGAATCTATGTTACTTGGTGTTCCTGTTAAAACAAGACATAATGAAGTGGCTCCTAATCAATTTGAGTTAGCACCTATTTTTGAAGAAGCAAATTTAGCGGTAGATCATAATTCATTATTAATGGATGTGATGGAAAAAGTATCTCACCGACATCATTTTAAAGTGTTGTTTCATGAAAAACCATTTGCAGGTATTAATGGATCTGGAAAACATAATAACTGGAGCTTGTCTACCAATACAGGTATAAATCTTTTAAGTCCGGGGAAAACCCCCATGAAAAACCTACAATTCTTAACATTTTTTGTAAATACGATAAAAGCAGTTCATGATTATGAAGATTTAATAAGAGCTTCTATTGCAAGTGCAAGTAACGATCACCGTTTAGGTGCTAATGAAGCGCCACCAGCTATTATCTCTGTATTTATTGGTTCTCAGTTGTCAGAAGTCTTAGATGAGTTAGAGAATGTAACCAAAGGAAAATTATCGCCTCAAGAAAAAACAGATTTAAAATTGAATATAGTAGGTAAAATACCTGAAATATTATTAGATAATACTGATAGAAATAGAACATCACCATTTGCTTTTACTGGAAATAAATTTGAATTAAGAGCTGTAGGTTCGTGGTCAAATTGTGCAGGACCAATGACAGTTTTGAATACGATTATAGCAAAGCAGCTTAAAGATTTTAAAACCGAAGTAGATAGTTTGGTAGATGCTAAAAAATTAAAGAAAGATGAAGCTGTGTTTAATGTGTTACGAGAATATATAAAGGCATCAAAAAAAATACGTTTTGAAGGTGATGGGTATGGTGACGCTTGGGAAAAAGAAGCAAAAAAGCGAGGGCTAAGTAATAATAAAACAACTCCTGAAGCTTTAAAAGCCAAGATTTCAAAAAAAGCAATTGCTCTTTTCGAAGAAATGAAAGTGATGAATAAAGTAGAGGTTGAAGCACGACATGAAATTGAACTTGAAGAATATGTAAAGCGAATACAAATAGAAAGTAGGGTTTTAGCAGATGTAGCTAGGAATCATGTGATACCAACTGCAATTCAATACCAAAATACATTGATAGAAAATGTAAAAGGACTCAAAGAAATATTTGGAGAAAGTTTTGAGAAATATGCAAAAGAACAAATAGAATTAATAAAAAAAATATCAAACCATATTGCTGAAATTAATTCTAAAATAGAAAAAATGACTGACGAAAGAAAAGAAGTAAATAAATTAAAGGGGCAAAAGAATGCTGATGCTTACTGTAATAAAATTAAACCATATTTCGAAGAAATTAGGTATCATGCAGATAAACTAGAATTATTAGTAGATGATAATTTATGGCCACTAACTAAATATAGAGAATTATTGTTTACACGATAATGGAAAAACTAATAGTATATAAAAGAACCAATTCTGATAACAACCATTTTCTTTATTTAGTAAAGGAATTGGACAATTATTTAACTGGAATTAATGGAGAAGATGATTCTTTTTTTAGGCAATTTAATAGTATGGATAAATTACAAAATGTAATTGTTGCTTATTTTAATGAAATGCCTATTGCTTGTGGAGCATTCAAAATGCATAATAAAACTGCAATTGAGGTTAAACGAATGTATGTTAAACATGAATTTAGAGGTAAGGGGATTGCAACTGGCATTTTAAATGAATTAGAAACTTGGGCAAAAGAGTTGGGATATAAAGCTGCAATTCTAGAAACTAGTAATGTTATGAATGATGCATTAACTCTATATAAAAAAAATGGATATAAAGTAGTGCCTAATTATGGTCAATATAAAGATGTTGAAAGTAGTGTATGTTTTGAAAAAGAGCTGAGTTAAAAGTTATAGACCAATGAGCAATGCTGTTTATGTTACAATTTTTTTAAAACAATACTGGAGTGAAGTGTCAGATATTTATAAAGAAGGAATTGAAACTAAAAATGCTACTTTTAAAACTCAAGTTCCTGACTGGGAAGAGTGGAATGATTTACATCATCAGCATTCCCGATTTGTAGCTATAGAAAATAAAAGAGTAGTTGGTTGGTGTGCTATAGCTCCAGTTTCTAATAGGTATGAATATAGAGGTGTTGCTGAGGTTAGTGTTTATGTTAAATTAGATGCAGTTGGTAAAAGAGTTGGAAGTTTATTAATGAATGCTTTGATAAAATCAGCAAATCAAGAAGGTATTTGGACTTTGTACTCTAGTTTATTTCCTGAAAACATTGCTAGCGTAAAATTACATGAGAAAAATGGTTTTAGATTAATTGGTTTTCGCGAAAAAATTGCGCAATTAGATGGTGTCTGGAGAGATACTGTTTTGTATGAACGAAGAAAAAAAAGTGAAGAAAACTAAAAAAGGTCCCCTACTACAAGAACCTTTTAGTAATTTATATCATAATAAAACCTACTACACTTTTTATTATAACAATAATTAAAGCTAAGTTAGTAAATATCAGTATTATAAAAAATAGGGAAAAGCCCTAAATATAATTTAGGGATAACCATTAGGTGAATACTCAATTACCCTGAGTTGATATATCGAAAATGTTTTTTTAGTCCTTTAAGTAAGAGGTGGGTAAAAAAAGAAAAGAAGCAGTCCCCCAGGAATTCTTCTTTTCTTAAATGCTAAATATCTATTTGTAATTTAAATTACATTATAAATATAGTTTAATAAGCAAGTTTAATTTTAAGAATTAGTTGAAATGTAAGTTTATTTAGATAAATGGTCATTTTGCTTTTTAAAACTATGCATGTTGTTTTTTACGATAAATATTAAAATAGTATTTACTTTGATATTTACCTGTTTTTAAAGTAATTTCGCACCCACAACACAACAATATATTACCATGAGTCAAGAAGTTTCTAAAAGATACGCACAGCGAGGAGTTTCAGCGTCTAAAGAAGATGTTCATAATGCTATTAAAAATATAGACAAAGGATTATTTCCAAAGGCGTTTTGTAAAATAGTGCCAGATTATTTAACGAATGATGATGACTATTGTTTAATAATGCATGCTGATGGCGCAGGAACTAAAAGTTCATTAGCCTATATGTATTGGAAAGAAACTGGTGATATTTCTGTATGGAAAGGAATTGCTCAAGATGCACTTATTATGAATATTGATGATTTGTTATGCATTGGTGCTACTGATAATATAATGTTGTCTTCAACCATCGGACGTAATAAAAACTTAATTCCAGGTGAGGTAATTTCTGCAATTATAAATGGTACAGAAGAATTAATTTCTGAATTAAAAAAGTTTGGTGTAACTATTCATTCTACTGGAGGGGAAACTGCTGATGTAGGTGATTTAGTACGTACTATTATTGTTGATTCTACTGTAACAGCTCGTATGAAAAGAGTAGATGTTATTGATAATGCTAATATTAAATCTGGAGATGTAATAGTTGGTTTAGAGTCTTTTGGACAAGCAACTTATGAAAAAGAGTATAATGGAGGAATGGGAAGTAATGGTTTAACTTCTGCTCGTCATGATGTTTTTCATAAATATTTAGCAGAAAAATTCCCTGAAAGTTTTGATGCTTCAGTTCCTGCTGATTTAGTGTATTCTGGAAATACTAAACTAACTGATAAAGTTGAGAATTCTCCAATTGATGCAGGTAAATTAGTACTATCTCCAACTAGAACTTATGCTCCAATCATTAAAGAAATTGTTTCAAAATACAAATCAGATACTGTTCATGGAATGGTTCATTGTTCAGGAGGAGCACAGACAAAAATTTTACATTTTGTAGATAAAAATCATATTGTAAAAGACAATATGTTTCCAATACCACCATTATTTAAACTAATACAAGAACAATCTAAAACTGATTGGAAAGAAATGTATCAAGTTTTTAATTGTGGACACAGAATGGAGTTATATGTATCTCCTGAAATAGCAGAAGATATTATAGCCATTTCTAAATCGTTTAATGTAAATGCGCAAATTATAGGTAGAGTAGAGGCCTCTGAAACCAAAAAATTAACTATTAAAAGTGAGTATGGTACTTTTGAGTACTAGGAAGATTATATAAGTGATTAAAAAAACAGCCTCATGAAGTTAACTTTGTGAGGCTGTTTTTTATTATTCAGTCCTTTTGTATAAGAAAAACTGCTTAATTTTATTTTAACAAGTATTATTATGTTGATTTTTCTCAATTTGTAATAATAATATAAGTTTTTAAGTTAAAAAAAATGCTATACGGTTCATTATCTATATTGTAGGGAATAGTAATTATTCTTTTAGCTTATAAATTATCTAAAAGAGACAAAAATTTGTGGGATAAGTCTACTACTTTTAAAGGAGTTGTAGCTGGTTTTTTGTTAATAATTTTTGGTCTTAGTATGATATTTAGAGTTTAAAGACATTCTGATTCTCCGTTCCTGCATTCTATAGGTAAAAGAAAATACTTAGGGTTATTCCAACTAAAAAATAAGTAATACTACCTATAAAAGAGCAAAGGTAATATTGCTTAATTTTTTTTATAAATCTAAATTCTTCAAATCGTTTAATATCTTCATCATGGTCAGAAAGAAAAGCGTTTACTATTCCAAAAGGAAAAAAAAGGTAGAATATTTTTAACTCCAATTCTAATGGTTTGTTAAGTCTTTCATAGCTTATATTTACATTATAAATTAGTTTTTTTAAATCTATATCAGTCAAATAATTTTCTTTTATTAATTCTGTAATTGTTTTCTTATCAATTTTGTTATAATCGATATAGTCTATAAACTCTTCAACTGAAAACTCTTTAATTTTATTGATATCAAACATAGCTTTAAAGCATTTAAGAGTATACCTTTTTAGTTTTGGTATCTCTGATAAGTGTATCAATTAGTATAAATAATATAATTTGTTTCTCGCTATCTAGGTTTTTAGTATTTTGTAATCTTTGTAAAGTTTTCTTGTTGAAAGAAGTATTAATGTCTTCCTCTGTTAAGCAATCAAGTGAAAGACCAAAATAGCATACTATTTTTTTAGTTGTTTCCATAGATAGTAAAGTATCTTTTATTTCATATTTACTAATCATAACTTAAGAGGTATTAATTATTATTAACAACATCAGATTGAGACTATTTTTTTGTTTTCTCAATCAGTAATTGCTTTATTTAAGTTTATAGCTAACATACATTTTAATAACTAAACCTCTTTTTATCCATTTCTAATTTTGCATAATTTAGGAATAGTAAAAGAGTTCCTACAACTACAGACACATCTGCCATATTGAAAATACCAGTATGAAATGTACCTAATTTTATATACATAAAATCTGTTACAGAGTTGTATAAAATCCGGTCATAAATATTTCCAATACCTCCTCCAATAATAAAAGAAAAAGCAATTAGATTTAGTTTTGTATTCTCTTTTTTACTTATTATATGAAAAAACATCAAAATTAATGTTAGAAGGGGTAGAATTTGTAGGATAATTATTTTTAAGTTTGGAGAAAGGTTTTGACCTAAACTCATTGCTGCTCCGGTATTCTCAACTTTTGTAAGAATAAAATTATCATTAATAACTTCAATGATTTCATTTTTTTCAATTTCAACCCTAGCTTTTTCTTTGGTAATTTGGTCGCAACTAATATTACTAATAATGACTATTAGAGAAATAAATATTTTAAGTAGTCTGTTCATTTTCTTATTATTAGTAAAGTATTAGTAGAAATTAACGAATTTGCTCTTTTATATTAAGTAGCAATATACTTAATAAAATATAATAGCGGTTTGAGTATAGACCTAAATCGCTATTATATTGTTTTTATGCTTTGTTAGTTTCTACCAGCAATAACACCTCCATCAATATCCCAGATAGCTCCTGTAACCCAAGATGCTTTATTAGAAAGTAAGAATAAAATACTATTTGCAATGTCGTTAGGAGTTCCGTTTCTTCCAATAGGATGAAAGTTATTAAAGCCTTCCAAAGCTTTTTCAGCCTCTTCTTTTCCTCCAAAAACACCATGATAAACTGGAGTGTTAACAACGGCTGGTGATACTGCATTTACTCTAATATTATGATCAGCTAATTCCATAGCTAAATGTTGAGTTAAAGAATGTAAACCGGCTTTTTGCATTGAATAAGCAGATGAAGGAGTAGCTTTTACAGCTTGCTTAGCCCACATTGAACCTACATTTACAATAGAGCCTCCGTTAGTAGCTTTCATCTTTTTAGCAGCGCTTTGAGTAATGAAAAAGAAACCTCTATTTAAATCTAAATAAGAGTCATAATCCTCTATGGTATGTTCAAGAAATGGTTTTGGTCCAAAAATACCTGAAGCATTCACAAGATAATCTAAAGTATTTAGAGATGTGATTTTTGATATCAACGTTTCTACTTCATCAATTTTTGAAATATTTACTGAATGTTTAATAAGGTTTGGAATATCTGCTACTTTATCTACATTTCTACCTACAATGTGTACTGTTGCACCAGCGTCTAAAAGTGCATTTGTAGCTGCATTACCTATTCCACTTGTTCCTCCGATTACTAAGGCTACTTTGTTATTGAATTCTTTCATTTTATATGTGTTTTTAAATATTTAAAAATAAGACAGACAGGTCTGTCTTATGTTGTATAAATTTTTTTACGTTATGATTTTTGAACAAATATTTTTAGCCTCAATTATAGGCCAATTAGATTGATGTAAATGACTTTCACCTACAGCACTTTCGTAAAGTAGATATGTTTGTTTAGCAATAGAGTTCATATCTTTCGCTACGATACTTTCCATATTGTTTGCTAATAAGTCAAAAATTAATTGAATAAAAGCATTTTTTTGATTTTGTATTTCGTTCCGAATTACTGTATTATCTATAGGGATTTCTGAAACAGTTTTAATACACCAGCAACCATTAAAATCTTTGTCATTAAAAAATAACTCAAGAAAATCAAAAATAGCAAGTACTTGAGTTTTTCCTTTGGGTTTAGATGAAGTGTAAGCTTTAATATCTGTGATAAAAGTAGTGTTTTTATACCTTAGATATGCTAAACATATTTCCTCTTTAGATTTAAAATGATTATAAAGAGTTGCTTTAGCTATTCCTGTTTCTGAAATAATTTCGTTTATTCCCGTTGAATTATAACCATTCTTATAAAATAATAAGGAGGCGGTTTCAATAATTCTATCTTTTATTTGAGAGCGTTTCACAATGCAAATATATAATAAAAAAACAATAAACAGACAAGTCTGTCTTTTTTTTGTTTTTAAAGCGTATTTGATTTTTTCATTCTAATTACTTTTTGATTAGACTCTTCATGAAAATATTCTTTAGTTTTCTTAAATCCATATTTTTCATAAAAAGGCCTACCAATTTTATTTTGTTCAAAAACTTCAACTTCTAGTTCTTCATGAATTTGTTCAATATGTTTTATTAATAATGTACCAATACCTTTTGAATGAAATTCAGGATTAACAAACAATCCACCAATTTCATTTTCTACCATTGATATGAATCCAATAATACTATTAGCTTCAGTGTAAACCCAGGTGTCAGAGCCAGGAAGATACATTTCTGTCATTGCCTTTTTTACTATTTTTGTAAATTCTTGAGTTAAAAAAGGATGCGCAATAGAAGAAGCTTGTTCCCAAATATTTACTAGAATAGGGATTTCATTTTCATTATATTTTCGTATCATTTATTTGATGTTTTTGTATTTATTTAATAATTCTTGCTTAATCATTTCTATAGGGTATTTATTAAACACTGATAAATAGTTTAATGCTATTCCATCAATTTCTGCAATAAAAATATAAGTTAGCATAGTACTTCTTTCTTGTGATATTTGGTCAAATATGTTTTTAACCGAGTTGAATAAAATATTAGCTCTTCTTTCTATCTGCTCACTTAATATTTTTTTCGTAGATGGTTGAAACATAATATTCAAGTTAAATTGATATAAGTGTTTGTTTTGATGTAATTGAGTAAATATTGTTTCTATTAATTGTTGTAATTGAATATTTGGAGCTATTAATTTTTTAGTTTCCATGTTCATTTCTATCATTTGATCAGTAGTTTGAGTGAAAATCTCTATTAATATCGATTCTTTTGATTCAAAATGATGATACACTAAACCTTTTGATACATTAGCTACAGAACAAATATTTGCAATTGATGTGTTTTCGAATCCTTTTTCAGCAAACAATTTTGTAGCTACTTTAATTACATTATCTTTTTTAATACTCATAATACTCAAACCGACCGTTCGGTTTGTAAAAGTACTGAAATTATTATAAAAGAAAATATGTTATAGTATGTATTAAAAAGAATTCTAGGAATTAAGAATTACTTTTTTGTAGAATAGAGTTGTTTAAAATACTATGTAATTTACTTTATAAAACTAAATATGCCATCTAAAACTCCACCACTGCTTGAATATTCTCCTTTTTCTCTTGTTTGAATCCAAATGTTACCTTTTCCTTTTATAGAAAAAATAAAACCTTCACCACTTGTAATAAGTTCTTTAACTCCTCTTGAAATTGTTTTTACTTCAAGTTTATCTTCAAAAGCAATAAGAGCATTCTCATCTATAAAAATAGGTTTTGCTGAATCTATTTCTTGTTTGATAATTTTACCATAGCCTTTTAAAAATAATTGTCCACTTCCAATAGTCTTTAATTTAAGCCCGTCATTTAGTGTGCTTTTCCAATCTTTTTGCTCTAATTTAATTTCTAAATTAATTGTTCTTGCAAAGTGTAAATCTGGTTCAAATAAAATTGGATTATCTTCAGTAATGTCAACTTTAAATATCTCAGAATTATCTTTAGTAGACAATGCCATTTTTAGATTTTCTTTTGCAGTATATATATTATAAGTTAAACTTTTACCACCAAATATTTTAGCAATCCAATTTTTGTAGTTTTTGGCTTCAATTTTATTCTCAAAAGTATATTCTCCATTACAATATATCAAACTTCCTTTTTCAGTTATAAGTTTTTCATTTTCATTAAATTCAATTGCTAAATATGAGCTTGGGTATTCGGATATTTCAAATTTCATATTTATTTGACGCAAGTTTTATACAGGTGTTACGTTAATTTTTAATAAGTTCTTCGTTTTATCAATAGGAAAAAATCATAAAAAAACACTTCTTATTTTAAGTAAGAAGTGTTTTTAATATTGTATTAAAATTATTATAGGGTATTAACTATTTAAAAATGTTTTTAAACCGTCATAATTACTAATTTGAAAGGCACTTTTTTCTTTATTAATGACAGATTTAATTTGCTCAGGAATTTCTACTTGAGTATTAAGGGTGTCTTCAACGACATCTAAAAATTTAACAGGATGAGCAGTTTCTAAAAAAATACACAAATCATTTGGATGCATTTTTTGATGCTCTTTTGAACCTAAATATCCAACTGCACCATGAGGATCCGCAACATATTCACTTTTCTGATAGATTAACTTCATTGCTTTACGAGTTTGCTCATCAGTAAAAGAGAATGAAGAGAATGCGTTTTTTAAAGCTTCAATATTGTTTTCAAATAACTCTTGGATACGTATGAAATTACTTGGGTTACCAACATCCATAGCATTAGAAATGGTTGCTTTTGAAGGTTTAGGTTCATAAACACCATTTGTTAGATAATTAGGAACGGTATCATTTATATTTGTTGAAGCTACAAAATGTTTAATAGGTAAGCCTAATTTTTGAGCCATAATACCTGCACAAATATTTCCGAAATTTCCACTAGGCACTGAAAAAACAACTTCTTTTTTTTGTTTGTATACTTGTTTATAGGCAAAGAAAAAATAAAACATTTGAGGTAACCAACGAGCAACATTTATAGAGTTGGCAGAGGTTAAAATTGGAGTGATGTCTGTATCTAAAAAAGCAGTTTTAACCATGTCTTGGCAATCATCAAAAACACCATCAACTTCTAAAGCAGTAATATTTTGACCTAATGTAGTTAATTGTTTTTCTTGTATATCACTAACTTTTCCACTTGGATATAAAATAACTACGTCTACTCCTTTTACACCTAAAAATCCATCGGCAACTGCTCCTCCAGTATCTCCTGAAGTAGCAACTAATACCGTTAATTTATTATTGTTGTCTCTATTAAAATAGCCTAAACAACGAGCCATAAAACGAGCACCAACATCTTTAAAAGCCATGGTTGGGCCATGAAAAAGTTCTAAAGTGCTTACATTTTCTTCTATTGGTACAACAGGGAAATCAAATGATAAAGTTTCTGAAATAATTTGTTTTAATACATCTGAAGGAATTTCATCACCAACAAATTGTTTAATAGCTTCATAAGCAATTTCTTGATTAGTATAGTTATCAATATTATCAATAAAATCTTTAGATAAAGGTGTTATGTTTTCAGGAAAATATAAACCTCTATCTGGAGCTAATCCGCTAACAACAGCTTCTTGAAAGCTTACGTTAGGTGATTTTTTATTAAGACTATAATAGTTCATTTTTGTGTTGTTTGTGTGTTGTATTGCATGTAGCAATGTAGTTTTTTTTACAATATTATTTTGTTTTTTACCACCGAAATAAATTCGATGATAAACTGTAAATTATTTTATTTTGAATCTAAAATCCGAACACCTTGTGTATTTATTTTTGATGAAAATAAAGTAAAGTCTATTTTTTTATCCGCATATGCATTTTGTATTGCATTCTGTACGTTTTTTGAAGTTTCTTTTCCTTTACATAAAGCAAAAATAGTTGGTCCAGAACCTGAAATTCCAGCACCTAAAGCACCAGCTTTAATAGCTTCGCTTTTAACTAAATCAAAATGCGGAATTAAATGCTTACGCGCAGGTTCAACAATAACGTCAGTTAATGAATTACTTATTAATTGGTAATTATTGGTATATAAACCACTAACTAATCCACCTACATTTGCCCATTGAGTTACAGCACTTTTTAATGGAACTCTTTCAGGTAAAACTTCACGAGCATCTTTTGTTTTTACTTCAATTTGTGGATGAATTGCTACTAATTGTAATTCATCAGGCACTGGTAATTTTATAATATCTAAAGGTTCGTAGCTTCTAATCAGCACAAAACCTCCATAAACAGCAGCTGCAACGTTATCGGCTATAGGAGTTCCACAAGCTGCTTTTTCTCCTAGCATAGAGAATTTAGTTAACTCTAAATTAGTAAAAGGTTTGTTTAATAATTCATTTATACCAAAAGCAGCTCCTGCTGAGCTAGCAGCACTACTACCTAAACCACTACCAGGAGAAAACCCTTTATGCATAGTAATTTCAATACCAAAATCAACATTATGCTTAGCTAACATAGCTAGAGCAACTACACCAGCAGCATTTTTTGTTGGATCTAGACTTAAACCATTAGCACCTGTAATCTGTGTTATTTTTACTCCCTTTGTTGTTATTTTTGTAAATGTCATTTCATCACCCATAGTGTCTACAGCAAATCCCATAGAGTCAAATCCGCAGGAAACATTAGCAACTGTAGCTGGGGCAAATATTTTTATATATTTCATTTTTTATCAATTAAAACAAGTTGGCATCAGTATTTGTAATTCCTACTCGGTATAATTTTCTTCTATTTTGAAAATTATTATTTATTAATGATTCTACTAAATAAGTTATATTATGATACGTGTCCATTTTATCATTTAATTATTACCTATTCTAATAACATCAGCAAAAATTCCTGAAGCAGTAACATCAGCACCAGCACCAGCACCTTTTATAAGTAAAGGATTTACTGGATATCTGTCGGTAAAAAATAATACGATGTTATCACTTCCTTCTAGGTTATAAAAAGGATGATCTGATGGAATGTGCTGTAATCCAACTTTTGCTTTTCCTTCTGAAAACTCTGCTACATATTTTAAGCGGCAAGCTTTATCATTTGCTTCTTTGAAAATTTCCTGGAAATGAGACTCAAATTCAGTTAAACTAGTATAAAAATCTTCATTATTAGTAGTGTTTAAACTTTTTTCTGGTAAGAAAGAGTTATTTTCTATGTCAGACAACTCCAGTTCATAACCACTTTCACGAGCAAGGATTAATATTTTTCTGGCTACATCAACTCCACTTAAATCAATTTTAGGATCTGGTTCAGTGTATCCTTGTTTTTGTGCATCCCCTACAACATCGTGAAATGTAGATGTAGCGTTAAAGTTATTAAAAACAAAATTTAAACTACCAGATAAAACTGCTTGTATTTTATGAACTCTATCACCAGAAGCAATTAAATTTTTCAAGGTGTCTATAATAGGTAACCCAGCTCCTACATTGGTTTCAAATAAAAATGGAGCGTTGAATTTTCTAGATACTTCTTTTAGTTTTTTATAGTTTTCTAAATCAGAAGCACAGGCTATTTTATTACAAGTTACTACTGCAATATTAGTGCGTAAATAGTTTTCATAAACTTCTGAGACTTCTTTGTTAGCTGTATTATCTACAAAAACAGAATTACGAAGGTTATAAGTTTTAGCTCTATCAAAAAAATCATTTAATGTAGCAGGCTCTCCTTTTGCTAATACATCTTTCCAGTTATTCAAATCAACACCATCAGTATCAAAAGCCATTTTTCTTGAATTAGCAATACCAACAACACGAATATTCATTTTTAAATGTTCTCTTAAATATTGTTGTTGTTGGTGTATTTGAGCTAAAAATCGCTCACCTACATTACCAACACCAGTAACAAATAAATTAAGTTGTTTTATTTTTTCTTCAAAAAATTGCTCATGCAATGTATTTAATCCTTTTTTAGCATCATTACTATCGATTACGGCAGAAATATTTTTTTGAGATGCTCCTTGAGCAATAGCTCTAATATTTACATTGTTTTTACCTAAAGCACTGAACATTTGTCCGCTTAATCCTTGATGGTTTTTCATATTGTCACCTACCAAAGCTAAAATAGCTAATCCTTGTTCAATAATTACAGGTTTTACCTTACGACGTTCTATTTCAATTTCAAAAGCGTTATTAATTGCTTGACTAGCTCTTTCTGCATCTTCATCATATATACCAACACAAATTGAGTGTTCGGAAGACGCTTGTGTAATTAATACAATATTAATGTCTTGGTTAGAAAGTGTTTCAAATAAACGTTTTGAAACTCCTGAAACTCCAACCATTCCACTGCCTTCTAGTGTTAAAAGAGTAATGTTTTCTATATGACTAATTCCTTTTACTAGATTACTACTTTTTGCTTCTTTGGTAATTAAAGTTCCAACATTATTAGGGTCGAAAGTGTTTTTAATAACAATAGGAATTTCTTTTTCTAATACAGGTTGAATCGTAGGAGGGTAAATTACTTTTGCACCAAAATGAGAAAGCTCCATAGCTTCCTGATACGATATTTGTGGTATAGGGAATGCTTGTTTTACAACACTTGGGTTTGCCGTAAACATACCACTAACATCTGTCCATATTTGTAGTTCGTTTGCATTCAAAGCTGCAGCATAAATAGCTGCTGTATAATCAGAACCACCCCTACCTAAGGTAGTTGAAAGTCCACTTTCTGTTTTGGCAATAAAACCAGGTAGAATAGTTATTTGATGAGGGTTTTGATTAAAATACTCTTGAGTGTTTTTATTAGTTACCACAAAATTTACTTGTGCTTTATCAAAAACGTTAGAGGTTCTAATGAGTTCTCTACTGTCTTTATAAGTTGCATCTAAATTGTTTTTTGCTACTTCAGAAATAATGTAAGAAGATAGTAGTTCTCCAAACCCGCTTATAGTTGCCATGGTTTTAGGAGTAACTTCTTTTAGTAAAAAACAACCTTCTAATAAAGTTTGTAATTGGTTAAATAAGGTATTCACCTTTTGTGAAACTTTATCTTGTTCACTTTTGTTTACTAGTTCAGTAATAACTTGTAAATGATGTTGATTAACTTCCTTAAAAAGGTCAATGTAATTAACTTCATTACTAGCAGCTTTATTAGCGGAAGCTATTAATTTATTCGTTGTTTTTCCAAAAGCAGATACTACTACTGCTACTTTTTCTTTAGCAGCAGTATTTGATACTATTTGAACTACTTTGGCAATGTTTTGACTGTTGGCTACTGATGAACCTCCAAATTTTAAAACTTTCATTTTAAAAGGTATAAAAATATTTGATTATAGAATTTTAGTTGTTATTTATCTTTTTTCAATTCTTTTGAAAATATAAATAGGACCTAATAGATTATATGTATAAAGAAACCCCCTAAAGGGTAATAGTAATTGTAGTAGAAATCGTTGTTGTGCCAACGAAAGGTACCGTAGCAGTAAACTCGGTATTTAGAATAGTAATATTTCTTTCGTTAATTAACATCGGGTCAAATATATATAAATGTTTTTTAATTATTTACTTAGTTGTTTAAATTTTTCTTGAATAATTTGTGAAACAGTTTTGTTTTCTATTTTACTTTCAAGCCAAGAAAGAATGTCTAGGTATAAAAATGCTCTTTTTTCATAAGGGTGGTGTTCAAAAACTTTTAGACGAGTATGGATTTTTTTAAACTCATTTTTTATTTGATGAGGAAAAACATCTCCTAAAGCTTTTATTGAAGAAATAAATTCTTTTTGTACTTCTTGTAAATTTTCCATTTTTAATAAAAAACGATAGGTATCTTTAAATTGTATTTCTAGGTAATAATCTAATCCAGACTCATAATGAGCAATTAAACTTAAAATTCTTGCAAAACATTGTAGATCTTCAGCAACATGTAAATTTCTTGACTTAATAATTTTATTTAAATACAGGATACAGTTTTTGTTATCTCCCATACCAAAATATAAACAGGCTATTTTATAATAAAGTACAACGATATGATGATTGTCTAATAATCCTTTGTATTCTTCTATTTTATGGGTAATAATATCTACTAAATATTCACCTTCTTTAAAAGTCCCTTCTAAAAAATGTAAGTGTAATAAATTAGCATAGTAGTATTGGAAAATAAGAATTTCTGTATTACTGTTTTTTGGAATGGTTTGGTTTTTAATTCCCTCTTCAAACAAAGCAAATTCTTCTTTAAATTTATTGAAATGTTTAATGAAAAATAAACTTTCAAGTAAATAATTAATTCCCTTTAAATAGAAAACAGGATGTAATAAAATGTTTTTAGAATCCGATTTAAATAAAGACACCCACTTATTTGCATGTTTGTAACTTAATAAAAAGTCTTGAGTTAAAAAACTATGCCACAAATTAGCTTTATATAGCCATAGTTTCTCTCTAAAACCAAGAGTTTTAAAATCATATTTTGGTAACCTTGAATCAAAATAGTCATTAACTTTTTTTAATTCTTCATCATTTCTAACGTATCCAGTTTTAAGTAAAATTCCATACAGTTGTAATGATAAATTTGAAAGTTTACTAGTTATTACATTTTGTTGACTTAATTTTTTTGCTTGAACAGTAAGCTCATCAGCTCTAGTATTAATACTTCGCGTAATGTATTGACTTTCTATAATTTTTTCAAATTCAACTATTTCATAAGCTATATTTTTCTCTTCACTGTCAATAGCCATGTTTTTGGCTTTCTCTAACAATTTTAAACTTTGTTTATATAGCCCTTTTAAATATAATACTGTAGCAAAGTCTAGTTGCTCTCTAATTTGTATTCGGATATTTTTATGAGCAGGATTTAAGCGTAAACTAGTTAATATTTGTTTGTATAAATGTGCTTTTAAGTTAGATAGTTGTTGTTTACTAACTACACCACTTTTTATAATAGCTTTTTCATCATAAGTTTTTTGCTTCTCTAAAATTTTAAAAAGGGCAAAAAATTTTGCATCAACATTACCACCTAAACGTCCAATATAGAGGTTGAATTGTCGCTTTTCAGATTTAGATAATGACTTTATTAAAATAAAAAGTGAATCGCTTTGTTGATTGATTGATGTAATTGTTTTGCTCATAAATAACTGTTTACCAGTACTTTGTGTTGTTTTTTGTTTGGTTAAGTTTCGTAAACAACCTTTTTAAAAAGTGCTGTTTAGAAAAACCAATATATACATTTGATTTTATAATAAGACAAAAGATTTTATATTATGCGAAATGATAAAGTCCAAATTTTCGATACTACATTAAGAGACGGAGAGCAAGTTCCAGGATGTAAATTAGATACTAAACAAAAGCTTATAATTGCTGAAAGATTAGATATCTTGGGTGTTGATGTAATTGAGGCTGGTTTTCCTGTTTCTAGTCCTGGTGATTTTACATCGGTAAACGAAATAGCTAAATTAGTTAAAAATGCTTCAGTATGTGGATTGACTAGAGCTGTTAAAAAAGATATTGAAGTAGCAGGAGAGGCTTTAAAAGTGGCAATTAAACCAAGAATTCATACGGGTATTGGTACTAGTGAATCACATATTAAGCATAAATTTAATATTTCTAAAGATGAAGTAATCTTTAGAGCAAAAAATGCGGTTGCTTATGCTAGAAATTTTGTAGGTGATGTTGAGTTTTTTGCAGAAGATGCAGGAAGAACTGATAATGAGTTTTTAGCTAAAGTTTGTGAAGAAGTAATTAAATCAGGAGCAACGGTTTTAAATATTCCAGATACTACAGGGTATTGTTTACCAGAAGAGTATGGTGAAAAAATTAAATATTTAAAAGATAATGTAAAAGGAATTGAGGATGTAATAATTTCATGTCATTGTCATAATGATTTAGGGCTTGCAACTGCAAATTCTATAGCAGGAGCAATCAATGGAGCACGTCAAATTGAATGTACTATTAATGGTATTGGCGAGCGTGCTGGGAATACAGCTTTAGAAGAAGTTGTAATGATTTTAAAGCAACATCCATATTTAAATTTAACTACAGATATTGATACAAAATTATTATACGATACCAGTATAATGGTTCGTGAAAAAATGGGAATGTTTGTACAGCCTAATAAAGCTATCGTAGGAGCAAATGCTTTTGCTCATAGTTCAGGAATTCATCAAGATGGAGTAATAAAGAATAGAGAAACGTATGAAATTATTGATCCAGCAGAGGTAGGAGTTACTGAAAGTGCTATAGTTTTAACTGCAAGAAGTGGTAGAGCTGCTTTAGCGTATAGAGCTAAAAAAGTAGGGTATGAGTTAACAAAAATTCAACTTGATACTGCGTATAAAACATTCTTACAATTTGCAGACAGACAAAAAGAAGTAATAGATGAAGATATTCATCAAATAATGAAACAAGTAAATAAATTATCAAAAGTAGCATTAGCCTAATGGGAAAAACATTATTTGATAAAGTATGGGATGCGCATGTAGTTGATACTGTACAAAATGGACCTCAAGTTTTATATATAGATAAACACTTAATTCATGAGGTAACTAGCCCGCAGGCTTTTAATGAGTTAAAAGAACGTAATATTCCAATTGCAAGACCTGATAAAACGGTAGCAACTGCTGATCATAATACACCAACGGTAAATCAACATTTACCTATAAAAGATGAATTGTCTAGAAATCAGTTAGAGCAATTAACCAAAAACTGTGAAGAAAACAACATTACACTATATGGTTTAGGGCATAAGTATAATGGAATAGTACATGTTATGGCACCTGAATTGGGAATTACCCAACCAGGAATGACAATGGTTTGTGGTGATAGTCATACATCAACACATGGAGCTTTTGGAGCAATTGCATTTGGAATTGGAACAAGTCAGGTTGCACAGGTATTTGCAAGCCAATGTTTGTTATTAGAGAAGCCTAAAAGTTTACGTGTAAATGTAAATGGAAAACTTAAAAAAGGAGTGTTACCTAAAGATGTAATTTTATATGTTATTGCTAAATTAGGAACAAACTCTGGAACAGGATATTTTTGTGAGTATGCTGGAAATGTATTTGAAGAAATGTCAATGGAAGGTCGTATGACAGTTTGCAATATGAGTATTGAAATGGGAGCAAGAGGAGGAATGATTGCACCAGATGAAACTACTTTTGAATATGTTAAAGGTAGAGAGTTTGCTCCTAAAGCTGAAGGGTTTGATAAAAAAGTAGCGTACTGGAAAACCTTGAAAACTGATAATGATGCTATTTTTGATCAAGAATATACATTTGAAGCAGAAGACATTGAACCAATGTTAACTTACGGTACTAATCCTGGAATGGGAATAAAAATATCAGAAAATATTCCTACCAATAATGATGATTCATTTGAGAAATCATTAGATTACATGGATTTCAAAAAAGGTAAAAGTTTATTGAATACGCCAGTTAATTACGTATTTATAGGAAGTTGTACAAATTCTAGGATTGAAGATTTTAGGGTAGCTGCAAATTATGTGAAAGGAAAACAAAAAGCATCTAATGTTAATGCGTGGTTGGTTCCAGGTTCACAACAAGTAGCTAAGCAAATTCAAGAAGAAGGGCTACAAAATATTTTTGAAGAAGCAGGTTTTCAAATGCGTCAGCCAGGATGCTCAGCATGTTTAGCTATGAATGATGATAAAATTCCAGCTGGTGAATATTGCGTATCAACTTCCAATAGAAATTTCGAAGGAAGACAAGGCCAGGGAGCAAGAACAATTTTAGCAAGTCCTTTAACTGCGGCAGCTACAGCAGTAGAAGGAAAAATTATAAACTTTACAAAATATTTAAATTAATGGAAAAGTTTGTTAAACTAATAGATACCGGAGTACCATTACCTACTGAAAATATAGATACAGATCAAATTATTCCTGCTCGTTTTTTGAAGGCAACAGATAAGAAAGGGTTCGGAGATAATGTGTTTAGAGATTGGCGTTACAACAAAGATGGTAGTAAGAACACAGATTTTGTTTTAAACAAATCGAAATATAGTGGAAGTATTTTAATTGCTGGAAACAATTTTGGTTGTGGATCAAGTAGAGAACATGCTGCATGGGCATTATCAGGTTATGGTTTTAAAGTAGTTATAAGTAGTTTTTTTGCTGATATATTTAAAGGAAATGCTTTAAATAACGGAATTTTACCAATTCAAGTTTCAAAAGAGTTTTTAAAAGAGTTTTTAGAAAAAGTAACAAGAAACCCTGAAACAAAAATAATAATTGATTTAGAAAATCAATTATTAAAAACATCAATAGATACTATCAAATTTGAAATAGACCCATATAAAAAGGTATGTTTATTAAATGGGTACGATGATATTGATTTTTTAGTAAGTAAGAAGAAAGAAATAGAGACTTTTGAGAATAATTTAGTTTAGAAATAACCATTTTAATATCTTTTTAATGTAAAAGAGATTAGAATTTTTTATAAAAAATAAAAATGAAAGTAAATATAGCAGTAATACCAGGAGATGGAATAGGACCTGAGGTAACAGCTCAAGCAAAAAAGGCATTGAATGCAGTAGCAGACGTTTTTGACCATACATTTTTGTATAAAGAAGCGCTTATGGGAGCTTGTGCTATTGATGAAACAGGAAATCCTTTACCTAATGAAACAGTAGCTTTATGCAGGAAATCAGATGCTGTATTATTTGGAGCAATTGGAGATCCTAAATATGATAACGATCCAACAGCTAAGGTACGTCCTGAGCAAGGTTTGTTACGTTTACGTAAAGAGTTAGGGTTGTTTTGTAATGTTCGACCAGTAAAGGCATATGATAAACTAATTCAAAACTCTCCGTTAAAAAGAGAGAGAATTGAAGGAACTGATATTAGTATTTTTAGAGAATTAACAGGAGGTATTTATTTCGGTATAAAAGAGATTAGCGAAGATGGCAAAATTGCTTTTGATGGTTGTTCGTATTCAGTAGAAGAAATAGAAAGAATTGCACATTTAGCTTTTCAAGCTGCACAAACTAGGCGTAAAAAGTTAACATTGGTTGATAAAGCAAATGTTTTAGAAACATCAAGATTGTGGAGAAAAACAGTAACTGCTTTAGCTGATCAATATCCTGATGTAGCTTTAGATTTCCTGTTTGTAGATAATGCAGCAATGCAGTTAATACTAAATCCAAAACAGTTTGATGTAATTTTAACTGAAAACTTATTTGGTGATATTATTTCTGATGAAGCTAGTGTAATTGGTGGTTCTATAGGTTTATTAGCTTCTGCTTCAGTTGGAAAAGAAAATGCTTTGTTTGAACCAATTCATGGTTCTTTTCCACAAGCAAAAGGGAAAGATATAGCAAACCCTTTAGCTTCTATTTTATCAGCTGCTATGCTATTAGAGCATTTAGGGTTACATGAGGAAGCAAAAGCTATTGATAATGCAGTTCAAAAATCGTTAGAGCTAGGTGTAACAACTGAGGATATTAATCCTGAGAATCCATTTTCAACTAGTAAGGTTGGTGATTTTATTTCAGATTATATCCAAAATCAAGATGATACAGATTTTAATTTCCAAAATGTTCATATGGGACAAAGTACTATTATATAATCAATTGTTATTTTAATCAAATGGCCGTTTATAGAAATATAAGCGGCTTTTTTTATTATAAAAACTCCTGTGTTCAGGATAATTTTTCCTTTGCTAATTAGAAAACTGTTTTTTAAAATAGCTAATAAAAATACTTTTGAAGTGTAAAAATCGATAAAATATTTAAAATGAATACTAAGAAAGAACTACTATTTTTAAGAACATTTGCAGTAAGCATTTCACTGGTTATTTGTATGGTGCCAATATTAGCTTTTAAAAGAAAATAAAAAACATATTTTAAATCAAACATCTTTAAAATTGATAGAAGAAATGGAGGATTCTAGATTTTTTTTAAAGATAAATAGAAGTGAACTTGTTTGTAGTAGCTATGTTGAAAAAATAAGCAGGTATGATAAAAATAGTATTGCTATAAATTTATTAAATAGTAAAACAATTTTAAAAACAAGTCAGAATAAAACTGCAGAATATAATAGTTGGTTAGGAGTTT
>JBELFC010000031.1:0-26450 GCA_042093175.1 Tenacibaculum sp.
TTAATTTTTAAAGAAGAAGTAATATCTCTATTTTCAGTATAAAGACCAGCAATATTAAATAATACTTGAAGTTTAAGGTTATCTTCTTTTTTTATATGTGATAAAGATTTTTCTAAATAAATTATTGCTTTATCAAAATTTTTAAGGCGTGCATTTAGCACGCCTATATTTGTGTAAACCTTAATTAGTTGTATAGAATCTTTTTCGTTTTCTAAAATTTTTAATGCTTCAAGATAATTTTTTATTGATTGCTCAAAGTTTTGTTTTTTTAGATTTTTATTTCCTTTAGATATAAAATAGGTGGCTGTTTTAGCTGAGTCATTATCTTGACTCAGAACTAGCGTACTAAAAAATAAAACAACAAGAATTAATGTTTTTTTAATCAAAATTAAAAATAGTATTAAACTTGAATTACACCTAAGTTAAATGGTTTTTCGATAGGAGCATGATCTGCAGCTTCAATTCCCATAGAAATCCAAGTTCTTGTATCTAAAGGGTTGATTACTGCATCTGTCCAAATTCTTGCAGCAGCATAATAAGGTGAAATTTGCTTATCGTATCGAGATTTAATTTTATCAAATAATTCTTTTTCTTTTTCAGGAGTAATTTCTTCTCCTTTTTTCTTTAATGAAGCAGTTTCTATTTGTAATAAAACTTTAGCTGCTGAAGCACCACTCATAACAGCTAATTCAGCACTTGGCCAAGCAGCAATTAATCGAGGGTCATACGCTTTACCACACATGGCATAATTACCCGCTCCATATGAATTACCAATAACAATAGTAAATTTAGGTACTACTGAATTACTCACAGCATTTACCATTTTTGCACCATCTTTAATAATACCTCCATGTTCTGATTTGCTTCCAACCATAAAACCAGTAACATCTTGTAAAAATACTAAAGGAATTTTCTTTTGGTTACAGTTAGCTATAAAACGAGTAGCTTTATCAGCAGAATCATTGTAAATTACACCTCCAAATTGCATTTCTCTTTTAGCATTTTTAACTAGTTTACGTTGATTAGCAACTATACCAACAGCCCATCCATCTATACGAGCATAACCAGTAATGATGGTTTTTCCATATCCTTCTTTATATTGTTCAAATTCTGAGTTATCAACTATACGTTTAATAATTTCAAGCATATCATATTGTTCATGACGTGCTTTTGGTAAAATTCCAAAAATATCATCTTCATTTTCTTTAGGAGGAAAAGCTTCTTTTCTACTAAAACCAGCTTTATCATAATCACCAATTTTATCTACAATGTTTTTTATCTTATTTAAAGCATCTTTATCATCTTTAGCTTTATAATCGGTAACACCAGAAACTTCACAGTGTGTTGTAGCTCCGCCTAAGGTTTCATTGTCGATAGTTTCACCAATAGCAGCTTTTACTAAGTAGCTACCTGCTAAAAATATACTTCCAGTTTTATCAACAATTAAAGCTTCATCACTCATAATTGGAAGATAAGCACCACCAGCAACGCAACTACCCATAACGGCAGCAATTTGAGTAATACCCATACTACTCATTACAGCATTGTTTCTGAAAATCCTTCCAAAATGTTCTTTGTCTGGGAAAATTTCATCCTGCATAGGTAAATATACCCCAGCAGAATCAACCAAATAAATAATAGGTAATCTGTTTTCTATTGCAATTTCTTGCGCTCTTAAATTTTTCTTTCCAGTGATAGGGAACCAAGCTCCAGCTTTAACTGTAGCATCGTTTGCTACAACAATACATTGTTTACCTTGAATGTATCCCATTTTTACAACAACCCCTCCAGATGGGCATCCACCATGTTCTTGGTACATTTCTTCACCAGCAAAAGCACCAATTTCTATAGATTTTTGATTGTCATCTAATAAATAATCGATACGCTCACGAGCAGTCATTTTTCCTTTTTCGTGTAACTTATCAATACGTTTTTGGCCACCGCCTAGTTTTACTTTGGTAAGTTTTTGACGTAATTCTGATGCTAAAAGTTTATTATGATCTTCGTTTTTATTAAAGGTAAGGTCCATATGTTGTTATCGTTGTTTGTAAGCGATTGCTAAAGTACTAAATTAGTAGATAATGTTCAATTGAAAAAGACTGAATATAATGTTGATTTTATATTAAGAATAGGTGTTTAAAATAGTAGAAACTGTTTTGTCAAAATCTTCAAAATCAAGTTCTCTTTGTAAACGCCATGGTTCTATCATTCTTTCTTTACAGTCTTTTATAGAGCAGGTTTCACAAGTAATACCAACTTTTCTTGTTGGGATTGAAGTATCATTTGCAAATTTTAATCTTTTCTTTAAATGTGGTGATATAAGTAATCCAATAGAAATACTTCTATTAACATCCTTTTTAAAAGGATCTGATGTGGCTGATGATAGTACTAAATATTCATTGGTTGAATTTTCATAAGAAGATGTTTGAATACCAAAAGATGTTGATGCATTTGAGTTTTCTAAATTTTGAATAGAATTAATTGAAATCCAGCGTCTGCAATAGTGTTCATTATTTCTATTGGCATGTGGTGTTTGTTGTTGCGTAATGTGTAATTCTTTAGTTAATTTATATTTAGGAGAACTTACTTTATGAGTAAAACGTAAGAAGAAAAGGTTTTTAATATTAAAGAATTTAGGCAAAATATTAGTTAAACGTTGATAAAAAGACTCTGCTGAACAGTTGTATTTGCCTATTAGCTTATTAAAATCATCATTACTCCAAGTTTTAGATTCAAAAAAAGTTTTTAATTCATGAATTAAGTTTTGTTTTGAAATGATTAAAGCGCCTGCAAAGTATGAAGCTATAAAATTATTTAGAACTTGATCAAAACTTTCAAATTTAATCCAAGGAAAAGTAAATAATCTATTTTCAATTTTTAAGAAATTATAAGCAATTTCTTTTGCATAAATAAAAGCTTTTTGAGCTTCTGATATTTCTTTACTTATTAAAAGTGTTTTTTTTGCTGGAATATATAAGTTACGAAGCTCGTTTAAGTTTGAGTATTTAGAAAGCTCTTCATTGTCAATCGTGTAGTTAAATTCTTCAATTAAAATTTCTTCTAGGTCAGAAGATTCAATTTTAGATGATAAATCTATATGATAAGCTTTAGCAAAAGCTTCAACATGATCTTCAATTTCTTCAAAATAATTGTTGTGGGCTTCTTGATAAGAACGAAGTGATGCTAAGAAGAAACTTTCTCTTGTTAAGTTGTAGTTTTGAGATATTTTAATAATAGTACTAATGAACGCATTTACTTTGGCTGGAGCATTAGCAACAATATCAATTAAATTTTTTTCTTGAATACCAAATAACTCAAAAGGAATTTCTTTTAGTATTTGTGATTGTAGTATTTCACCAATAGGAGCTAAATTCTTATCCAGTTTTAAAGAAACTAAATGATCGTAAGGCACATCTAAATTTTCTGAAAGCAAAACAATTTTATCTGTTTTGGGGTATTTTTTTCCTTTTTCAATTTCATTTAAATATGATTTTGAGAGTCCTGTAAGTTTTGCTAATCCAAATAATGAAAGCTTTTTGTCAGTTCGTATTTGCTTTAGTTTTAAACCAAAAATTAATCTAATGTATTCGTCTTCAATGTGCATAAAAACAAATATATAAATAATAAGCGAATAAATTATTTTTAAAAATTTTATAAATTTAGCGAACGTTCGCTTGTAGAGTTTAAAAATATTTTTTATCATTGCAGTGTAATTCTTAAAAATGACAATTATGAAAGCAGCAACTTTGGTTAAAGAAATTAATTTAAAAGGTTTTAAAACAGATATCTATCAAGATATTTTAACAGACGAGGCCTTGCGTTTTTTAATTGAGTTACATAAGAAATTCAATGCCAATAGGATTTCACTTTTAGAAGATAGAAAAATTTATCAAGCATATTTTGATGCCGGAAATTTTCCTGAATTTCCAAAAGAAACAAAAAATATTAGAGAAAGTAACTGGGTTTGTGCTGAATTACCAAAAGATTTGTTAGATAGGCGAGTAGAGATTACAGGTCCGGTTGATAGAAAAATGGTAATTAATGCATTAAATTCTGGGGCAAAAACATTTATGGCTGATTTCGAAGATAGTAATTCTCCAACGATTACTAATTTGTTAAACGGGCAAAAAAACCTTCGCGATGCTGTAAACAAAACAATTTCTTTTTATAATGAGAAAAAAGATAAGGCATATAGTTTAAATAAAGAGGTAGCTACCTTACTCGTTCGTCCAAGGGGCTTGCATTTAGAAGACAAGCATATTGAAGTAGAAGGTGAACAAATGTCTGGTGCATTAGTTGATTTTGGACTTTTCTTTTTTCATAATATTAAAAATTTATTAGCTAATAATTCAGCATCGTATTTTTATTTACCTAAACTAGAACATTATTTTGAAGCACGTTGGTGGAATGATGTTTTCGTGTTTGCTCAAGAATATATGGGAATACCACAGAAAACAATAAAAGCAACTGTTTTAATTGAAACAATAACTGCAAGTTTTCAATTAGATGAAATTATATATGAATTGAGAGATCATATGGCTGGATTAAATTGTGGTCGTTGGGATTATATTTTCTCATATATCAAGAAGTTTAGAAATCATAAAGGTTTTTTGGTTCCTAATAGAGATCAAGTAACTATGAGTAGTCCTTTTATGAATGCATACTCTTTAAAAGTAATTCAAACTTGCCATAAGCGTGGTGTTCATGCTATGGGAGGAATGGCAGCCCAGATTCCTGTAAAAAATAATGAAGAAGCAAATAAAGTAGCTTTTTTAAAAGTAAAAAAAGATAAAGAACAAGAAGTAGTTAATGGACATGATGGAACATGGGTAGCACATCCTGGGTTGGTTTCTACAGCTATGGATATATTTAATGAGTATATGCCTAATAAAAACCAAATAGATAAACAGCTAAATACAATAAATATTACAGAGGAAGCTTTGGTTGAACTACCAGAGGGAACAATTACTGAAGATGGTATAAGGAAAAATATAAATGTAGGTATTTTATATATAGAAAGTTGGTTATCTGGTAATGGAGCAGCAGCACTATATAACTTAATGGAAGATGCAGCTACTGCTGAAATTTCAAGAACTCAAATTTGGCAATGGTTAAAAAATAAAGTCATGTTAGAAGATGGAAGAACATTTACAAAACCAATGTATGAGGAATATAGAAAATCTGAAATAAAGAAAATAAAAAATTTAGTAGGAGATGTAGTTTTTTCTAAAGGAAACTATAAAGTAGCTATTGAATTATTTGATTCATTAGTTTTATCTGGTGAATTTGAAGAGTTTTTAACATTACCAGCGTATAAACATTTATAAAAAATAGCCCTGCAATGCGGCAACATTAACAGGGCAAGTTATCAATATAATTAATAACCTTTATCAATTACAAAATTATGAAAAAAATAGCACAAGCAAGTTATAGTTCTGCATTAGAAACAGTAAGAAGTCTTAAAGAAAAGTATGGAAATTCATGGAATGCTATTAATCCACAGAATGCAGCAAGAATGGTTTCTCAAAATCGTTTTAAAACTGGATTAGATATTGCTAAATATACAGCTAATATTATGAGAGAAGATATGGCTGCTTATGATAGAGATTCATCACAATATACACAGTCACTTGGTTGTTGGCATGGGTTTGTAGCTCAGCAAAAAATGATTTCGGTTAAGAAGCATTATAAAACTACGAATAAAAGATATTTATATCTTTCGGGTTGGATGGTAGCAGCTTTACGATCAGAATTTGGCCCACTTCCAGATCAATCGATGCATGAAAAAACTGCAGTACCTGCATTAATTGAAGAAATTTATGATTTTTTGCGCCAAGCTGATGCAATTGAATTAAACGATTTATTTAGAAGGTTAGAATTGGGCGAAAATGTGCAATATGAAATAGACAATTATGAAACACATGTTGTTCCTATTATAGCAGACATTGATGCTGGTTTTGGAAATGAAGAAGCAACATACTTATTGGCAAAAAAAATGATTCAAGCTGGTGCTTGCGCTATTCAAATTGAAAACCAAGTTTCTGATGCAAAACAATGTGGACATCAAGATGGTAAAGTAACAGTTCCTCATGAAGATTTTATAGCAAAATTGAATGCTATTCGATATGCATTTTTAGAATTAGGAGTTAATGATGGAATTATCGTTGCCAGAACTGATTCTGAAGGAGCTGGTTTAACTCAAAAATTACCTGTAAGTAATGAACCAGGTGATTTAGCTTCAAAATATTTAGATTTTGTTGAATGTAAAGAGGTGTCAATTGGTGAAATCAAAGAGAATGAAATATTATTGAAAAGAGGAGGGAAGTTGGTTCGCCCTGTTAGATTGGCAAATGGTTTGTATAAATTTAAAGAAGGTTCAAATATAGATAGAGTAGTGCTAGACTGTATAACAAGTCTTCAAAATGGAGCTGATTTATTATGGATTGAAACGCCTACACCTCATGTTGGACAAATAGCTCATATGGTAAATAGGGTTAGAGAAGTTGTACCAAATGCTAAATTGGTGTATAATAATTCTCCTTCATTTAATTGGACACTTAATTTTAGAAATCAAGTATATGAAGAAATGTTACTTGAAGGAGAAAATATGACGCCATATGACAGGAATAATTTAATGGATGAGCAATATGATGGTTCAGAATTATGTCATCGTGCAGATGAAAAAATAAAAACCTTTCAAGTTGATGGAGCAAGAGAAGCAGGGATATTCCATCATTTAATTACGTTACCAACCTATCATACAACTGCTTTACATATGAATGATTTAACAAAGGGATATTTTGGAGAAGATGGTATGTTAGCTTACGTAAAAGGGGTACAAAGGCAAGAAATAAGAAAAGGAGTTGCTTGTGTAAAACACCAACGAATGGCTGGTTCTAATTTAGGAGATGATCATAAAACATTTTTTGCAGGAGATAAAGCGCTTAAAGCAGGAGGAGCAAAAAACACATCTAGTCAATTTGAAACTAAAGAAGTTAAAAAAGAACATGGAAGTAATGAGACAATAGCTGTTGCTTAATTATAAAGTTAAAAGAAATTAAAGAAAATGTATTATTTATTTTAGTAATAAATTTTATGTTATTTTGAAGTGAAACTCCACCTACTGGTGGAGTTTTTTTATAATAAAGCGATTAAATTTTAAATCAGATAATTTCTAAAAACTCACCGTCTTCAGGGATCCAAACTTTATTTATTAATTTATTTTCAGTTAAAATGTTTTTTAATTTTTTTCTAGTTAAAGGACAGTGATTTATTGACTCCATGTGATTTGCAATAACTTTTCCTTTAGTATTTTTTACAAACGTTAAAATATCATCTACATTCATAATAAGATTATTAAATAAATCAAATTGAGCTGCTCCGCATGCTAGAACGCTAATTTCTGGTTTGTAGTTTTTTAAAACGTTATCTACCGAATTTGTATAAATAGTATCTGAACTTAGGTAAATTGACTTTTGATTTGGTAGTTTTATATAGAATCCCATTACATTCCCCATTAATTTAGATACAAAACCATATCCATGTTTAGCAGGAATTCCCTCAATTGTACCTCCTAAAAAATCTTGTTGTTCCCAGTATTTTAATGTTTTAATTATATTTAATCCTTTTTTTAGAAATGCTTTTTTATCTTTTACACTACAGGTAACAGGAATGTTTTTCTGAATTAAAAACTGTATTCCTTTATTGTCAATATGATCTGGATGTTGGTGTGTAATCAAGCAATGAGTTACTTTATTTAGTATTGAATTGACGTTATTTGGAAGAGGTATGGTCGGATTTTTTCTAGCTTTGTGTCTAAAAAAGGTAAAACTTGGCATGATTCCTTGACCTCCCAGCATAGGGTCAATTAAAATAACGTCTTTTTCAGTTTCTAAAATCATTGTTGCATTCCTGATATGATGAATTTTTAGCATACTTATAATATTTATACAAATATCTATACTAAATAAATTATGAACATTGATTCAAATCAAGAAGTACGTTTTCTTATGCGACTTAATGTTTCTGGAGTAATGTTCAAGTAAGAAGCTATGTGATATTGAGGAATGCATTGAAGCCAGTTCGGTTTATAAATGAATAATTCTTTATACAATTCTTCAGGAGTTTTAGTAACTCTATTAAACTCTAACATTTCTTTTTGCTTTAATAGTTTTTGAAATGACGCTTCAACAAATGATTTTCCGCATTCATATTTTTTTAAAAGATTAAAAAATGATTTTCTTTCAATACTTAAAATTTCTACAGAAGAAAGACATTCTTGATTTTTAAGAGTAGTAGAGTTTTGATTAAAAGTTAATAAATCAGTAATAAATAGAGGTTTTGTATAAAAATTTATATTTATTTCTTTCTCATGATTTGAATAAAACTCTCTAACTACACCTTTGTTAAGAAAGCGTAGTTGTTTTTCCTTCTCATTTTCTTTTAGTATCAAGTTTCCTTTTTTATAATGGTCTATTTTAAATAGAGAAAAAAGTTCTTCTAACCCATGTTCATTTAAGGGGTATTCAGTTTTAAAAAATTTAGATATTTCAGAAAACATTGTTGCTTTATTTAATTACTTAATAAATGTAATGGTATTCTATTTATATTCTTGACTTTTTAAAAAGAAATCTACAGTTTTTAAGTAAACAAAAAAGAATAAATATTATAATTTATCTCACAGTTATTAATATTTAATCCCCCGATGTAAAAGAGAATTAATAGCTACCTTAGTTTTAGGTATAGTTATATTATTGATTATTTTATTTCACCTATTACTATAATTGTTGCTTTTATGAGTGAAAACGATATAGTCATGACATTTTTTTTAAAATAAACTTATTAATTCTACAAATTTGAATTGTCTGACTCAATAATTATTAGTTGAGTTTATTATGTCAGATGTTGTTTAATCATTTAATATTTAAAGTAAATAATGCTGAATTTTGATTGATTGGCTATGATTGTTTTTATAGGTGGTATCCGAAAAACCTATTTTAAAAGAGTAGGAATTATTTAAAACTTTATTAATTATGGAGGCAGTGAAAACTATTAAAACTCATGAAGCAGTTGTTGAGCAACTGAAAAGTATTTTAGATGGCGATTCAGCAATGTCAAAAAGTTTGGGCGAATCATTAAAAAGAGCAGTTGAATTATCTAAATTTGGTAATGCTGATAAGAATATACCACCTTTAAATAGCGACCTTTATAAAGCAATAGATAAAGAGTTTAAAGGAAAAGGTTGGCCAGTAACTGTTGATGCTTATTATGATTATTTAGATCTTTATGTAAAAATGATTCCTAATGAAAGTAGAGATCCTGAATATCCAAATGCTTGGACTAGTGATGGAACAAAAAATGGATACAATCAAAAAGTGTATGATTTACTTTGCCAATCATATTGGTTAATAGATCAAGAAGACTCAGATGGAAAAACAATGCAAAGCTATCCTGAATTTGCCAATTGGTTGGTGAGTTTTGCAAATGCTTGGGGTACTTTCTTAGATACTGAAGCGTCATTAAATGATGAAACTTTAAAATCGTTTAAAGATGATAAAAATAGTTTAGGAGAAAGTGTTTATAATTTTCCTTTATATTCAGATAACGAAAAAAGCTGGAAAACTTTCAATCAATTTTTTTATAGAGAGTTTAATCAAGCAGATCCCAAAACAGGAATATCTCCATTACGTCCTATAGCAAGTCCTGAAGATAATACAACTATTGTGTCTCCAGCAGATTGTACTTTTAAAGCTTTTTATCCAATAGATAAAGAAGGAAATGTTGATGAAATTACATTGAAAGGAACTCATACTATTGGAACTGTAGATGAGTTACTACAATTTAGTAAATATGGTGAAAGTTTTTATGGAGGTACATTTATACATTATTTCTTAAGTCCGTTTGATTATCATCGTTTTCATACACCAGTAAGTGGAGAAATTTTAGAAATTTTACCAGTAGAAGGTAAAGTATATTTAAATGTAGAAACTGCTTCAAATGGACAGTTTGATGCTCCTGATGGTGGAGAAAATGGATATGAGTTTACACAAGCAAGAGGATTGGTAATTATGGATGCAGGACCAGAAGTAGGAAAAGTAGCTATTTTACCAATAGGAATGTGTCAAGTATCAGGTGTTGATATGTATACTGAGCTTCAAGGCCAAAAAGTAGTTAAAGGTCAGGAGTTTGGTAAGTTTAGGTTTGGAGGGTCAGATATTATTATGTTATTTGAAAAACCTCCACATGAGTTATATATGTTTCAACAAGATCCATCACATCAACCTATTCATTTTCAATACGGACAGACTTCTGTTTACTGGAATAAATAATAAATTAGTTAGAAAAAGGTAGTTTTATTTCAAAACTACCTTTTTTGTTTTTTGGAAACAATTAGAAAATCAAACCCATATGCATGGTGCAATAAAGGTTCTTTGTAAACAGCGTTTTCTAGTTTATTGAACTCAAAATCCGGTTTGTTTTCTATCTTGTAATTTTCGCTATTGTTTTTATTAATTGAAGTTTGGTGTGTAGATATTCCTTGCCCATTTTGTAAATGGCCAATAATAATTTCAAGTTTAGCAGTTTTATATGTTCTAGTTGAACTGATATAATAAGAAGTTAAATCATCAGAATATTGCATACTCCTTTTAAATTCTTTGAATCTATTTAAGTTTATTAGATGTTTTTTATTTTGATAAATTAAATAATTCTTTTGAGTCTTTTTAGTGTGTAAAATTTCTAAAATTTCACATTTTTTTTGAAAATTACAAAAAGAAATATAATCAGGTTCAAAAAAAGTTAAATTTTGAAACTTGTTTTTTATAGTTTGAATTCCTTTTTTGTAAGAAATTTTAAGTCCTTTAAGGTATTCGTCTTTTCTTATTTCTGATACATCTAGAGCTTCTTTATATATTAATTTTCCATTTAAATCATAAATTCCGATAAAAGACTTTAAAGACCATGAGGTTTTAGGAAATACAAAATCATCAGTATTCTTCTTGTCTATGTATCCACCTCTATGAATATAAATGTCAAAAGTTATAATTTTAGAATTATTAATACCAATTGGGAATATTTTAAATTGAGTTGTAGATAAGCATGCGAATGATACAGACGCGTATAATGAAAAGTAGAGTAGTAGCGTGAATTTCATTTTCGTTCTTCAGTAGTTTTTTTAAAATAGTTAATTATGCTTTTTTTATATCTAATTTCATCATAATGTCAGTTTGTTTGTCATTACCAAGCATAAAAACATGTTTATCAAAAGCAATAAAATTATTTTTTTCATAAAAGCGGATGGCCTTATGGTTTTGTTCCCAAACTCCTAACCAAATGTATTCCATGTTTTTTTTTATAGCCAACTCAATGGTTTTCTCATAAAGGGCTTGCCCAATTCTTTTTCTATGAAATTCTTTAAGAACATAAATACGTTCAATTTCAAGAGTATTTTCATCTTTTATTTCTGTTTGAGCTTCCCCGAAATTAATTTTTAAATATCCTACTATTTTTTTGTTAAGTATTGCAAAATAAAACTCAATATTAGGATTCGTTAAATCAGTTGTAATTTTTTCAATAGAAAATTCGTTTTCCAAATATTTAGCCATATTTTCATGGCTATTCTTAGAAGAATAAGTTTCAATAAAAGTCAATTTACTTATTTCTTTTAAGCTTTCAATATCTTGAATCGTAACTTTTTTTATTTTCATTAATTTATTTTATAATTACTTTAAAATAAAATGAGATTATACTTTTTTAATTGCCATTAAACCAAATATAATCATTTTGTTTGGTAATTAATTTTCAATCTTTTTTAGATTGGATTCAATTTCATTTCTACTAAAACCAAAAAAAGTCATTTCATATAATGAGTGTGCAATTATTTCAGCATTAGTGAACCATTCTATGTTGTTTGGATGTATATTCATGCCAAGCCATTTTTTCCAACTTATTGCTGAAATGTTGAAACAGTTCCCAATTTCATCAATTCCAGAAACTCGAAAATAAGAATCATTTCCTTCAGCTTCTACTTTCTGTATAAAAAGAATAAATTCATTCTCTATAATAGGAAGATTATTTAACTCTATAAATACTTTTTTAAAAGTTGGAATGACTTTTTTTAACTCAAGGTAATATTTTATTAACTCAAGTTGAATATCTTCCCAGTTACAATTGTTTATTATTTTTTTTAAAGTCAATTTTTAATAATTAAAAGGTGTAGTAAATTGATAATTCAAAGTTATTTAATTTCAAATTAAATAAAAAATAGCTTACCTTTTTGATATTTCTAGTGCTTTTTCAAATGATTTGACAGCTTTTGTTATATCACTTTCTGTTGTTGCCCAAGAGCAAATACTAACTCTCATTACTTTTTTTTCAAACCATATTGAACCTCCTAACCAACATTCTCTTAGCATTTGAATATTATGTAAAACATTTTCTGTGATTTCATCAGAATCACATCTTACGATAACTTGATTAAAAACAATTTCATTTTCAACATGAAAGCCATTTGTTTTTTTTATTTCATTCGCAAATTGTTTCGCTCTTTGGTTCATTGTTAAAATCATTTCATCGATTCCTTTCTTGCCTAGATATTTCATTATTGACCATAATTCTATTATTCTAGCTCTACGAGACATTTCAGGTGTATAAAACATTCCATCTCTTTTTGAACTTTCTACAATATAACTACCAGACATATGAAGGGCTGAAGTCATTGCTTCTTGATCTGCACATAATATGATTCCACAATCATAAGGAGTATTTAATGTTTTATGTCCATCTACAGCCCAAGAGGAAGCATTTTCTATACCTTTAGTTAGGTGTTTTAATTCATTTACAGTTTGAGCCCATAAGCCGAATGCTCCATCTATATGTACCCAAGTATTTGCTTTTTTTGCTTTCTCACAAATGATTTCAAAATTATCAAAGGCTCCACTGTTAACATTACCAGCTTGTAATACTAGAATAGTATTAGCATCCAATTCAGGAATTTCTTCGGGTATAATCCTACCTTGTTTATCTACATTTACCCATTCTATATTTTCTTTCCCTAAGCCTAAAATTCCAATAGCTTTTAAAACAGTTGAATGTGCTTGTTTACTTGTTACAATTCTTATTTTGGGTGAATTTCTAAGTCCTTTTTCATTGATATTCCAGTTATTTCTTTCTAAAATACGATATCTAGCTGCGGCTAAGCCACATAAATTGGCTGTAGAGGTTCCACTTACGAATCCAGCAGAAGTTGTTTTTGGCAAGTTAAATAGATTTACAAGCCATTTTTCTACGACTGATTCTAACTTACTTCCAATAGGAGAAAGAACATTCATTGCAGGAGCTTGATCCCAATAAGTACCTAAGTTTTTAGCTGCTAATCCTACTGGTACAGCACTACCAGTTACAAAACCAAAATACCTACCTCCTAAAGTAGCAGTGGTTGCAGGGGTGCCGTATGTATTTAATTGTTCAATAACATGGGTTGCTTTTGTGGAATTAACAGGAAGTTCTTCATCAAAAGCTGATAAGTTTTCTAGTGCTTTTTCTGTAGGAAAAACATTTCGATCAAAAATAGTATCTAAATATTCTAATGAATATTGTTGAGCTTGATTAAATATTTCTTTGTTTCTAATTTCTTGAAACATAGCATTTTGAAGTGTATTCATTTTTTATATAATTTATACTAATATCTTGATGTATAGCTATATTAATAATTCTGTTGGCTTATCGATTTTGTAATTGTAGATTTTACGTCTCCAGTATGTTTTGTTGATTTAGTTTCAACAAGCATAATTAAGCAATCTTCTGATGAAGAAACTCTATGATTTATCCCTTTTGGAACAACAAATAAATCACCGGTATTCATTACAAAACTAGGTTTATTTTCTATTTCCATTAAAAGAGATCCCTCAATTATATAAAATAACTCATCTTCTTTTTCGTGATTATGCCAAGGAATTTCTTCACCTTTAATTTTTGCTACTTTAACAAATTGATTATTAACTTCTGAAATTATTTTAGGAGAAAAGTAATTTTTTAACTCCTCAGCTTCTTTTTTAACTTTTATCATATTATTTTTAAATTAAGTTTAATTCCATTTTAATATCACAACGTTCGTAAGGGCAGTTTTCTTCGACAGGAATTTCAATAAAATTATATTTTCTATATATATAAATAGCATTTTCAAGTTTTTTATTAGAGTATAATATTAAACTTTTAAAGCTATTATTTTTTGCGAAATTTATACAATGTTGCATTAATTGTTGGCCAATTTTATGCCCCCTATGATTTGGAGACACTGCCATTTTTGTTAACTCATGAGTTCCATCTTTTGGCATTAGAGCAACTGTTCCTACAATTTCAGTACCTAATTTTGCAAAGAAAATATGTCCTGCTTTATTAATAATATATTTTTCAGGATTACTTAATACTTCTTCATCAAAAGGTTCTACATAGAAGAAGGTTTTTAACCATTCAATATTTAAGCTGTAAAAAGAAGTTGAGTACTCATTTTTAAAATCAACAATTTCAATTGTTTTTGTTGTTGTATTCATTTTTATATGTTCTATTATGGCTTTACTAAAATCTTTTTGATTAAATTTTTCTTCTAAAATGTTTAAATGTTCAATCAATGAATTTGATTGTATAGCTGTATATTCTTTAATAATATGTTCAATACTTTCCCAAAGAGGAGTTATCTTTTGGGTTAGTTCAATTCCTTTTTTTGATAAATAGATAATTTTTTTTCTTTTATCGTTTTTATCTTCTTTTAATACAATTAGTTGTTTTTTTAATAGCTTGTTAAGTGTTTGTGTTGTAGCTGGTTGAGATGTTTTTAGGCTGGTGTTAATTTCTGTGTTTGTAACACCGTCTTTGTTTTTGATGATTTTAAATATTGGAAATAAATAAGGGTCAAAGTCTATGTCGAATTCGTCATAAACTAATTGGGTTTCACGCATCATATACTCACTAACTCTTTTTAGTCGTGATCCCATTCCTATTTCTCCTATGCCTTTTAATGCGTCTAACATGATTTTAAATAAGTGTTTATATAAGTGCTTATGCAAATATATAAACTTTTAAGATTAAATTAATTTATATTAGTATAAATAATATTTTCCATAAAATTATATACCATGGAAAATAAATTGTATATTTGCATTGAATTTAAATTATAACACAATGAATAAGAATAAAATTATTTTTTACGTATCAACAGGTTTATTGACTTTGTTAATGTTGTTTTCAGCAGGAATGTATTTTTTTAATCATGCAGAAGTTGCAGGAATGTTTACGGGGTTTGGGTATCCAACTTATATAATATATCCATATGGTATTGCAAAAATATTAGGTTTAGTAGCTATCTGGTTTTTTAAAGGGAAATTTTTTAGAGAATGGGCTTATGCAGGGTTCTTTTTCGCTTTTATTTTGGCGTTTTTTGCACATGTAATGATTTCAGATGGAGGACAAGCAGCTGCTTTAGTAGCATTAATTTTATTGGCTGTTTCATATATTTTTGATAAGAAAGTTTAATATGTCAACAACAACATCAAAAGTAATATTAAGTAATCGTGATTATTTGGCTGAAGCAAAAATGAGAGATCATTTTGTTGTTATAGATGAACCTGTTAATAAAGGAGGGGATGATAATGGTGCAACTCCTGTTGAGTATTTATTAACTGCTATAGGTGGGTGTGTATCGATAACACTTAGAATGTATGCTAAACATAAAGGGTGGGACTTAGGTGAAATAACTGTTAATGTTTTTCAAAAGGAAAAATTAACTCCAGATGGAGTAAAAAAAATATTAGAAGAAGAAATTTCTTTTGAAAAAGAAATAACTAACGAACAAAGAAAGCGTCTGTTGGAGATAGCAGGAAAATGTCCAGTTGCTAAAATGGTTAAAGGTGAAACGCCAATAATTTCAAAAATTAAATAAAAAATGAAAAAATTAGTAGTATTTGCAGGTAGTAATAGTGTTAAATCAATTAATAAACAATTAGCAGTATATGCAAGTAGTTTTTTTAATAATATAGAAATCTCAGTTTTAGATTTAAATGATTTTGTACTTCCTGTTTATGGAATAGATGAAGAAACAAATAACGGTGTTCCCAAAAAAGCAATTGAGTTTTTGAAGGAAATTCATAGTGCTGATGGTATTATACTTTCTTTGGCTGAACATAATGGTAATTTTTCAGCAGTTTTTAAAAATGCTTATGATTGGATGTCTAGAATTCAACAAAAATTATGGAATAATATTCCAATGTTATTAATGGCAACTTCACCAGGAGGTAGAGGAGGAGCTTCGGTATTATCGATAGCAAAAGCAGGTTTTCCTTATATGGGAGGAGTTATCATTGCTGATTTTTCACTGCCATCTTTTTCTGAAAACTTTAAAGAAGGAAGCATAGTTAATGAAGTATATAATAAACAATTAAAAGAGGCTGTTCAAAAGTTAAAGGAGGCTTTATAATTTGAGTTTACATATTCTGAATTGTAATTATATTCCTTGGTAATTATTTAAGGTTTTTATAGTTTTGTAAAGAAAAAATAAAAGAAATGGGAGATATTTCAAAAGACATTAAATCAACGTTTCCAAATGATAAAGTAAAAGCTTTTATTAATATTAAATACACTGCAAATTGGTTAAGTAGTAAGGAAAATGAGTTTTTTAAACCTTATGGTATTTCACCACAGCAATATAATATTCTTAGAATTTTAAGAGGAGCAGGCAAGCCTGTAAAAGTACAATTAATAAAAGATAGAATGATTGAACGTGCGCCAAATGCAACACGTTTAATGGATAAACTATGTGATAAAAAACTAATTGAAAGACATAGATGTAATACCGATAGAAGGGTAGTGTTTATAAATATTTCTGAAAGCGGTTTAACGTTATTATCAGATATTGGTAATACAATTGAATTTGATTTTTTTGAAAACTTGACAGAGGAAGAAGCAGTTCAGTTAAGTGATTTATTAGATAAATTAAGATAAAAAATAAAAATGGATTTAAAAAAAGTTCATAAAATAAGTGAGAGTCCTATAGTAAATATGGGGAGTATTAGTTTACGTCAACCTTTACCCACTGAAGGAATAGAGATGGTAGATCCTTTTTTATTGTTGCACCATTATGGTCCTTATGCTATTAGTCCTTTTAATAATCCTTTTGATGTAGGAGCACACCCTCATAGAGGTTTTGAGCCAATAACTTTATTGTTTAAAGGTGAGCAGCTTCATAGAGATTCTTTAGGAAATGAAGTAATTGTAAAAGCTGGTGATGTTCAATGGGTAACCGCAGGTAGAGGAATTGTACATTCAGAAGGGCCTACAAAAGAATTTATTGAAAAAACTGGAGATTTAGAAGGAATCCAGTTGTGGCTTAACCTTCCTGCTAATAAAAAAATGATTCCTGCTAATTATCAACATATTAAAGCATCACAGATACCTATTGTTGAAAATGTTGATAAAAGTATTTTATTAAAAGTAATTGCTGGGCGTCAGCATGATAAACAAGGCTTAATAAAAACGCAAACTTCAGTAAATGTATTTACTATTGAAGCCAAAAATAACGGAGAAATTGAGTTTAATGCTCCAGAAAATCATAAAGCACTTGTGTATTTATTACAAGGTAAAGCTAGTATAAACAATACTGTGACTTTATTAAAAGGAGGTAATCAAATGGTAACTTTTAAAGAAGAAGGAAGTACTATTAAGTTGAATGCAGAAGAAGGAAGTGTTTTATTATTTCTTTCAGGTGAACCAATTAATGAAAAAGTAACATCATGGGGCCCCTATGTAATGAATTCTCAAACAGAAATAATGGAAGCCCTTAGAGATTATAAGCAAGGAAAAATGGGGTTTTTATATTAGAAATTAATATTTAAATAGTTTTTATAAAAGTTATACATTTAAAAAATCTCAGCGTTAAATTTAACACTGAGATTTTTTTTAGTGAAAGAAATATAGGGTAATAACTATTGAAAATTAGTGCAAAACCATATGTTGTATTTAATTAATTTTCAATATTTTGTAAACAACTAAAAACTATAACCAAACATTATGATTAACCCTATTTTCTTATCAGAAACAAACAAAACTGATGCAGAAGCAAAACTGAATGATTTATTCAATGATCCAGTTGTAATATTATTAGTAATAGGTAATAGCAATACAGCTGAAGCAGTTTTAACAAAAATATCTTCTTTGATTAATTCAGATGATCATTTTTTTAAAGGAGTTCGTGTAGTTCAGGCTAAGAACCCTGTGTTGCTAAATGACTTATTGAGTAGCCTACATGTAAACCCTAGATTAGATGCAATAAAATGGGATACTATTCAAGAGTACATCTTTTTTTCAATTACTAATGTTTTTAATAATATTGGAGATGCCGTGTTAACACAGAAGTATGCTAATAAGCCTAAGTATTATATAGAAAGATCAATTTTTAGAGCCTGGGCATTTGATAAAGATTTAAGTATTTAAAAAAGAAGAGATGAAAACATCACATTATATTTTTTTAGTTTTATTACTTCTGCATAGTATAACTAGTAGAGGGCAAGAAAAAGTTATTTCAGTTTTGGAAAGAGATAGAGATGGCGGCTACGAAAAAAACAAGGATGATTATAAAAATAACATAGTTGTTGATATTAATAGTGTTTTACAGATTGATTTAAATAAAAATGTAATTTTAGAAAAAGCAAGGCAAAACACAAATGGAGTTTCAACTAGTATTGTAGAAAAAATAAAGTTTTTTACTAAAATATTAGAGGCAAGGAAAAGTCTTTTAAATTCATTTAATACTACTTTAAGTGCTTATAATTACAATGAATTTAAAGAAGATACTAGCAATCAAAAAAACAAAGAATGGGCTAGAGAAATGAGTAAAATAGCCAGAGACGTTATTGATTTAGCAGATATTTTAGAAAAAGAGAATGTTAATTTTCAAAGTTTCAGGTTGGAATACATGTATGAGGCAGCTCAAAAAGAATTAGATAAATTAATAAAGGAACTTGAAGAATATACAGATAAAGAAGGGGTTTATGTTCAATTTGGTGCTTGGTTATCTAATAATGGGCAAACAGAGTCATTACATTTACCTGGTTTTGATTCTATAGCACCTAAAAAAACGTATGAGGTTCAACGTTGGCAAATTTTGCCTACTGAAGAACAGTTAAAAGAGTTTGAAGAGTTCAGTAAATTAGCTGAGGAGAATAAAACTAGTGGACTTACGGCTTTAAAAAATATAGTAAATAATCAATTAACTTATTTAAAAAATATATTTTCTAATGAATTAGAAAATCTTGTAAATCAAATTAATGAAGATTTAAGAGCGCTTCCTGTTGCAACAGAAGTAAATCAAATTATTGTTGATTTTACTAGTTTTAAAAGTGATTTAGAAGTTTTTGAGAAAGAAATTAAAGAACGAGTTGCTTATTATGAAAACTTGACCTTTAATAATCAGAGTATTGTTTTTCAAGTGATATCTCAAATTAAAAATGATATAGATTTAATAGATAAAGAAGGAAAGAAACTTTTAATAAAGAGTACTTCATTATATACTAAAATTAAAGCGTTAGGAAGTCATGAAAACTTAGAAGGTACAGTAAACAAATTAAAAGATAATTTAGATTCATGGATAAGAATTGCCCTTAATAATGAAATTGTAGGTGCTATAAATGAACTATTATCAGGAACACCTATTGATTTTTCATTGTTGAAATTTAGTAATAAAGTATTTAAATTATCATTAAAGGATATACCCGAGCAAACAGATTTAGATTTAATAACTACAGGAAAAAGAAAAAGTGGAGATAGAATTGCTTTTAAGTTAGAAGTTAACTCAAAGAAAAAATTATTGTATAGTGAAAATAGAGAGGTTTATATGTATAAAGTTCTTCCGCATTTAGAGGGATCTGTAGGTGTTATTTTTGCTGACCCATTAGCAAAAACTGGAGTAAAAACGCAATTTCAAATGGCACCATATTATAATTTAATTTTTAAAGGTATTTGGGATCAAAAAGCTCGAAGAAAAAGTATCACTTATAATAGAATTTTTGATTGGGGAGTAGGTTTACACATGTCTGCACCAGATTTTGATGCTGATGATGTTCCCGAGCTAGGAGTTGGAGTTGTAGTTTCTTTACTTCATGATTATGTGCAGTCTGGTATAGCTATTAATGTATTTACTGGTGACCCTTATTGGTTTTTTGGACTAAAATTACCAGTACCTTCATTTAATATTGGTACAGTAAGATCTACGAATAATTAATTATTACAGAATAAAAAAGAGCGCATTTAGCGCTCTTTTTTATTTATATAAATGTGTTCTGATTTTTTTATAAATGTATCACTTCATCATAAGCATCAGCAACAGCTTCCATTACTGCTTCACTCATAGTAGGGTGAGGATGGATAGCTTTTAAAACTTCATGTCCAGTTGTTTCTAACTTACGACCTAATACTGCTTCAGCAATCATATCTGTAACACCAGCTCCAATCATATGGCAACCTAACCATTCACCATATTTAGCATCAAAAATTACCTTAACAAAACCATCTGGAGTTCCAGCTGCTTTTGCTTTTCCTGATGCAGAGAAAGGGAATTTTCCAACTTTTAATTCATAACCAGCTTCTTTTGCCTTAGCCTCAGTTAATCCAACTGAAGCAATTTCTGGAGTAGCATAGGTACAACCAGGAATGTTTCCATAGTCAATAGATTCAGTATGTAAACCTGCTAATTTTTCAACACAAGTAATTCCTTCAGCAGAAGCAACGTGAGCAAGTGCAGGTCCAGGAGTTACATCACCAATTGCGTAGTATCCAGGGATATTAGTTTGATACCAGTCGTTTACTAAAATTTTATCTCTATCAGTAATAATTCCAACATCTTCTAAACCGATGTTTTCAATGTTGGTTTTTATACCAACAGCAGATAATACGATATCAGCTTCTAAAGTTTGTTCTCCTTTTTTAGTTTTAACTGTTGCTTTTACTCCATCTCCAGATGTATCTACAGATTCAACAGAAGAACTAGTCATTATCTTAATACCTGATTTCTTAAAAGAGCGTTCCATTTGTTTAGAAACATCTTTATCTTCAACAGGAACAATAGTTGGCATAAATTCAACGATAGTTACATCAGTTCCCATAGAGTTATAGAAATGTGCAAATTCAACACCAATAGCACCAGAACCTACAACAATCATAGATTTTGGTTGTTTTGGTAAACTCATAGCTTCACGGTATCCAATTACTTTTTTACCATCTTGTGGTAAGTTTGGCAATACTCTTGAACGAGCACCTGTAGCTATAATAATAGTATCAGCACTATATTCAGTAACAGTTCCATCTTCAGCAGTAACATCTACTTTTTTACCAGGTTTAACTTTCCCAAAACCATCAATAATGTCAATTTTATTTTTCTTCATTAAGAACTGAACTCCTTTGCTCATTCCTTCAGCAACACCACGACTTCGCTTAATTACAGCTTCAAAGTCTTTATCAATAGCTTCAGCTTTTAATCCATACTCATCAACATGTTTTAAATAATCATATACTTGAGCAGATTTTAATAAAGCTTTTGTAGGAATACATCCCCAGTTTAAGCAAATTCCACCTAAGCTTTCTTTTTCTATTACAGCAGTTTTAAAGCCTAATTGAGATGCTCTAATAGCTGTTACATAACCTCCAGGACCACTTCCGATTATTAATACGTCGTATTTCATGTCGTTTATTTTACTTGTTGTTTGTTATATTATTATTTTAAGTTTACATAATTTTAGTACTAAAATCATGTCTAAATTATTTTGGGCGTTTTAACGGGCTTTCCGCTATATCTTTTTAAAACGTGTCATTACGAAGTTTACTTTTTTGTAAACTGTGGTAATCTCTTAATTCGATGAGATTACTTCGTCCCTTGTCCTCGTAAAGACGTTTACTTTATAATGTTTTAAAAAGGATGCCGCTTTAATCCCTAACGCAGGAATACCTGCTAACTTTTCTACATTCTTTCAGGAACCTGAATTCCTAATAAATTAAATGCAGATTTTATAGTATCAGCAACTTTTTTAGCTAACTGAACTCTAAATGTTTTTTTATCTTGATCTTCTTCTCCTAAAATATGTACGTTTTGGTAGAAAGAATTAAACTCTTTAACCAATTCGTAGGTGTAATTCGCAATAACTGCTGGTGAATAATTATTAGCAGCTTGCTGAATTATTTCAGGATATAATTCTAATTGCTTAATTAATTCTTTTTCTTTATCGTGTAATTCAATAGCAACAGGTTGAGAATAATCAAAAGTTGCTTTTCTTATAATTGATTGAATTCTCGCATAAGTATATTGAATAAAAGGCCCTGTGTTTCCTTGAAAATCTACCGAAGATTTTGGGTCAAATAAAATTCTCTTTTTAGGATCTACTTTTAAAATAAAATATTTTAAAGCTCCTAATCCAATAATTTTATACAATTCTTCTTTCTCTTCATTAGAATACCCTTCTAATTTTCCTAATTCTTGAGAAATAGTACGCGCTGTGTCAGTCATTTCATCCATTAAATCATCTGCATCTACTACTGTACCTTCACGAGATTTCATTTTTCCAGAAGGTAAATCTACCATTCCGTAACTTAAATGATGCAGTTGATCAGCCCAAGAATACCCTAACTTTTTAAGAATTAAGAATAGGACTTTAAAGTGATAATCTTGTTCATTACCAACGGTATAAACCATTCCACCAACATCAGGCATGTCTTTAGAACGTTGAATGGCAGTACCAATATCTTGCGTCATATAAACAGCAGTTCCATCTGAACGTAATACTAGTTTTTCATCTAAACCTTCATCTGTCAGGTCACACCAAACAGAACCATCTTCTTTTTTAAAGAAAACATTCGTTTTTAAACCTTCTTCAATAACATCTTTACCTAATAAGTACGTATTACTCTCATAGTATAATTTATCGAAATCTACACCTATATTTTTATAAGTAACATCGAAACCTTTATACACCCATCCATTCATAGTTTCCCATAAAGTTACAACTTCTTCATCACCAGATTCCCATTTGCGAAGCATTTCTTGAGCTTCGATAAACAACGGAGCTTGCTTTTTTGCATCATCTTCAGAAATACCAGAAGCAATTAACGCGGCAATCTCTTTTTTATATTCTTGGTCAAACTTCACATAATAATTACCGACTAATTTATCACCTTTTAAACCTGTTGAGTTTGGAGTTTCTCCGTTACCGAACTTTTCCCAAGCCAACATAGACTTACAAATATGAATACCACGATCATTTATAATCTGAGTTTTGTAAACTTTCTTTCCAGATGCTTTTAAAATCTCAGCAACCGAATATCCAAGTAACACATTTCTAACATGCCCTAAATGTAAAGGTTTGTTGGTGTTAGGCGATGAATATTCAACCATACGAGCATCAATCTTGTTTTCATTTACAAAGCCATATGAAGTGTTAGTTGAAATTTGGTTAAAGAAGTTTACATAAAAAGAATCGTCAATTACTAAATTTAAAAAACCCTTAACTACATTATAATTAGTTATTTCTTTTATGTTTTCTACTAAGTATTTACCTAAATCTTCACCAATTTGAACTGGATTTCCTTTTTTGTACCGCAGTAAAGGGAACACAACAACAGTGATGTCTCCTTCAAAATCTTTACGAGTTGCTTGAAATTCAACACTTGGAATTTCAATATTATACAAGGCTAAAAATCCTTCTTTTACTTTAGTTTCTATTAAGGTTTGAATACTCATTATTTATTAAAAATTGATGAGCAAAATTACATAATTTATTTGGATGATATTTAAAGTGATTCTAACAATTTATATAGGTATTTTTGCAATGATTTAAAATGCTAAAAAGGCGTCTAGTTTTCTTTTAGGTTTTAAGAAAATAATTAATAGAATTAGAGTTATATTTAAACTGTTGAATGATGGATAAAGATTTAGAAAATTTAGAGAAATTAGCAAAAGACGCTTTAGAAGAGAATAAAAAATATTTTCAACTTTTAAAAAAGAGAACGCCAAAACGTTTAGACTTAATAGTAAGAGAGATTCATGATGAAGAGTTTGAAAAAACTGATTGTTTAGATTGTGGTAATTGTTGCAAAACAACATCTCCAATTTTTACTGATAAAGATATTGAACGAGTAGCTAAACATTTAAAAATGAAAGTTCATAACTTTGTTGATCAATATTTAGAAAGAGATTCAGACGATTTTATGGTGTTGAAATCTGCACCCTGTACTTTTTTAGATGAACGAGATAATTCTTGTTATATTTATGATGTTCGGCCAAAGGCATGCGCTGAGTATCCACATACCAATCGTAAAAAGTTTGCTCAAATTTCAGATTTAACAATAAACAATACTGAGATTTGCCCTGCTACTTATAGAATTGTTGAAGAATTAAAAAAGCGATTACCTTTAAAATCTAATGAAAAAGTTAGAAGATCACCTAGAGCTAAAAAGCAACGATAGAATTTTTAGTATTGAAAAATATAAATGTTTTTAGTGTAATGAATTGGTGTAAGAGTTGTTATCTTTAAAAGAACATTCATCTTAAGATAGTTTTATTTTTAATTTTATAAAGCTTGAATATAACTTAGTAAAAAATAAAAAGAGAGATATTACCCGTTTAGCAATTGTAACTAGTAAAAGAATTATTAAGTCATATTAAAAAATTAGATGTGCACATTCCTCTTGAGTTAAAAATAAAATGTAGGTGTCAGGAACTATTATTCAAGGTCATTTACAATTGTTAGATGAACAAAAGGTTTTTTACAAAAACTTTAGATGATTAAAAAGAAAAGACTAACTCAAAACTTTTTTTTATTTTTAAGGAAAATTAGTACATATTGGAAACCCTTATAAATTATTTTGAAACAATTCCTTCAGTTCATAGAAGTTTAATACTTGTTGGAGGAATAACTTTTTTTTGGTTACTTGAAGGCGCCATACCATTATTTAATTTTAAGTACAATAAATGGAAACATTCATTTCCTAATTTGTTTTTTACAGGAACAACTATTTTAATTAATTTTTTGTTGGCTTTTTTATTATTAAAAACGGCTGATTGGGTACAAGAAAATAACTTTGGACTAATAAATAGGTTACCTGAAATGCCATTATGGCTTTATGTTTTTTTAGGTGTATTTTTCTTAGATTTTTTTGGAGCTTATTTAGCGCATTTGGTAGAGCACAAGGTAAAGCCGTTATGGATGGTTCATTTAGTACATCATACAGATCATAAGGTAGATACCACAACAGCTAATAGGCATCACCCTATTGAAAGTGTAATTCGATTTATATTTACTTTAGTTGGTGTGTTTTTGGTAGGAACTCCTATTGCAGTTGTTATGTTGTATCAATCTTGTTCTTTAGTTTTAACACAGTTCAATCATGCAAATATTAAAATGCCTAAAAAATTAGATAAGATATTGAGTTATGTTATAGTTTCTCCTGATATGCATAAAGTGCATCATCATAATTTATTGCCTTATACAGATAGTAATTATGGGAATATTTTTTCTTTTTGGGATAGAGTATTTGGAACTTACATGGAATTAGACCGCGAAAAAATAGTATACGGTGTTGATACATTTCCAGATGAAAAGATAAATTCTAGTTTAAAAGAGTTGTTAAAACAGCCTTTTCAAGGGTATAGAAAGCCTACTAATATTTAATTAAAAATGTATAATTAAAAATAGCCATGTTTTTACATGGCTATTTTTGTTTGATTTCTTTTAAGATTATGGTCTAATATGGTCGTTGTAATTAAACTCAAAATAGTCATCATCACTAGCAGCTACTTCTGCAATAGGTGAGCAGTTCACTGAAGAAGAAGATACATCAGTACCAGAATTAAAACTTGATCCATCAGCTTTAAAGCATAAATAATCATTGGCACCTCCATTGATTAAATTTTTTTTAGCATTATTTAACTCTTGAACACCACTTAAACTTAAAACTTTTTTTAACATAACTTATAATTTAATTATTAATATTGTTTTCAATGTATAACGATTTCTAGATATAGAAACTAATTTTTTTTCAAAAGAAGTAAAAAACTTTCCGAATTATATTAATGTAATTCTACTTAAATAAAAATTAATTAATGAGCATAAAAAAAAGCGAGTTTTATACTCGCTTTTCTTTTTAATATACCATAATATCATGTCCTGGTCTTGGTGTACCAAAATCATCAGCACTATTTTGTGTACGATTACATATTACACCATCACCTGAAACATTAATACTAGAATCGAAACTTCCACTAGAATCATAACAAACATAAGGAAATGTTCCTGTTGCTTGCCCTCCTGAAATTTCTTTTTTAGTTAAATTGTTTAGCTCTTTAACACCGTTTAATTTTAAAATGTTTTTTAACATAACTTATAATTTAATTATTAATATTGTTATCAATGTAGAATGAT
>JBELFC010000032.1:0-17227 GCA_042093175.1 Tenacibaculum sp.
TTATTCAGCACAAGAAGCATATGAAATGGGGATGGTGAATGCTGTTATACCTCATGATGAGTTGGAGCAAACAGCATTTGAATGGGCTCAAGAAATATTAGAAAAATCGCCAACATCAATTAAAATGCTGAAGTTTGCAATGAATTTAACTGATGATGGAATGGTAGGACAACAAGTGTTTGCAGGTGAAGTTACACGTTTAGCATACATGACAGATGAAGCTAAAGAAGGACGTGATGCTTTTTTGGAAAAGAGAAAACCAAATTTCCCTAAAACATGGATCCCTTAAAATTAAATTAACTTGTTTTTATAAATAAAAATGATGAAGTAATCTCATTTTAAAGGTTACTTCATTTTGTTTGTAATGACGTTTTGTTTTATAAAATGAAAATAATTTGTATAGGGCGTAATTACGCTAAACACATAGAAGAATTAGAGAATGAGAAGCCTGAAAGTCCAGTGGTCTTTTTAAAACCTGATTCTGCAATTTTACCTAAAAAAATGCCTTTTTTTATACCGCCTTTTTCAAATGATATTCATTATGAAGTTGAGGTGTTGGTAAAAATAAATAAAGTAGGTAAGCATATATCACCAAAATTTTCACATAAATACTATGATGAAATAGGTTTAGGGATTGATTTTACTGCTCGTGACGTGCAGGCTAAATGTAAGGAAAAAGGATTGCCTTGGGAGAAAGCAAAGGCATTTGATGGAAGTGCTGTGATAGGGAACTTTTTTCCAAAAGAAGAATTTGATATAAATAAGTTATCTTTTCAGCTTAAAAAGAACGATGAAGTAGTTCAAGATGGAAATACACAATCTATGTTATGGAAGATTGATGAGTTAGTAAGTTATGTTTCTCAATATTTTACTTTAAAAAAAGGAGATGTAATTTTTACCGGTACACCAGCTGGTGTTGGTAAAGTAGAAGAGAATGATGTGTTAACAGGAATTATAGAAAATAAAGAAGCATTTCAAATAAAAATTAAATAAAAAAAAAGTTATGTTAGGATTAGTATTACTCTATTTTATAGGGAAAAAGTTTTATGAATTAGCCGATGAGTATAAAATGAATAAATGGGGTTTTGCCATATTGGGAGTTGTTGTTTATTATGCTGGAGCTTTTATTTTTGGTTTAGTCTTAGGTGTTTATGCAGTATTAACGGAGTCTGGTTTTTTAGATACTACAAATGATTTAGTATTAGGGATAATAGCAATGCCCTTTGGCCTTTTGAGTTGTTATGGATTGTATTATTATTTAGAAAAAACTTGGAAAAAACAAAAACCATTAGAAGATAAAATGATAGACCAAATAGGGAATAGCTAATTTCTTATTTCAATTTAAACCACTTTATAGCTTCAGCAATACCTACTTCAATAGGTGTTTGTTGAAGCTTTATTTTTTGTGTAGCTTTTTGGTTTGAGTAATAATTATGTACACATAATGTTTTTACATTAATACTAGATAAATCAGTTTTCACCTTAAAAAAACGAAGTATATCACCTAAATAACCAATAGAGAATAATAATAATTTAGGAATTTTAATGTAATAGGATTTTTGATTTAGTTGTTTAGTAACCTTTTTATAAAAGCTTAAGTATGATAAATTTTCACCAGATAAAATATATGCTTCTTTATGTTCGCCATGAATTATTGATTCAATAACTGCTTTAGCTGCATCAATCACATTAACAAAGCTTTTTCCTCCTGGAGGATAAAATATAACTTTCTTTTTATAAGCGCTTAAAACTAACCTTCCAGAACTAGGTTTTGTGTCATAAGGGCCAATCATAAAAGTTGGGTTTAAAATTACAAGTTTTGTATGCTGATTTTCTTCAGATAAATTTAAAAGCGCATCTTGTCCTTCTAATTTACTTTTAGCGTACAAAGATTTTGTAAAAGGGAAAGAAATAGCTTTCGTTTCGTTTCCAAGATTATTTAATGAACCGTAACCAAAACAATTAGCAGTACTTACGTAAATAAAAGTATTGATATTGTTTTTAATTGCATTTTTATATAAGGTTTTTGTGGCTGTAGCATTTACTTTCTTGTATGCATTATAATCAATAATGTTTTGATTAGTTAATGCAGCAACATGAATAATACAATCTGTGTTTTTAAGAAGCTCAGTATAAGATTCAACTTGGGTAATATCACCAATGTGTAATTGAAGATTTTTGTTTGGTTCTAATGTAAAACTGTTTGGGTTTCTTAGAAAGCCAATGACTTCATTGTTTTGTTGAAGTAGTTGTTGTATAATATTTGTAGCTAATAAACCATTAGCACCAGTAACTAAAATTCTCATTTAAACCTCAATTTCTTTTTTTATAGCTTTACTCAATAATTTTATTTTGGTATTTAGGGGTAAAATTTTTAAGATTACTTTGCTTAGTTTATTTAGTTTACCAGGTATAACTCTTTTTTTACTTTGTAGCATTTTCTCAATACTTTGAAATGCCATTTCATGTAAACTTACTACTCCAGATTTTACAAAACCACTTTGTTTTTCAATCCTACTACTCACTTCGTTATTTGTTTTCATTGGTCCAGGGTATACAACAGAAACAGAAATGTTGAACTCTTTTAATTCTTCTCTTAAACCTAAAGAAAAATAATCAATAAATTTTTTTGAAGCAGGATATACGGTTTTATAACCAATAGGGCTAAAAGCAGCCATACTAGATACATTTAAAATGTAACTCTTAGTATTAGAAGCTAAATTAGGAATAATTAACTTGGTAATGAAAGAAGTAGAAATGATATTTAATTGAATGATTTTTTCAATATAATCTAACGAGGCTTCTGTTATTTTTTTTGAACCTCCACAGCCTGCATTATTTATTAAAATAGAAATTTTATAATTATTAGCCCAATCACAAAGATTTATAATATTGTTTTTAGCGGTTAAATCTGTTTCATAAAACTTCACAATAACGTTAAATTCATTTTCTATGCTTTTTGAACTAGAAGCTAAATTTTCATTTGGCAATGAAACTAATAATAAATTATAACCACGGCTAGCAAGCTCTTTGGCTAAATACAATCCTAAACCTTGACTTGCCCCCGTAATCAAAGCAAAACTATTTTTCATAAGTAAGTTTTTTTTAAAGACATAAAAGTAAAAACTTTGTGACACTTTATGGCATAAATATTAGTTATATCTTTGTGAAACAAAAGTTAAATAGATTTATTTGAACGCAGAAATAATTACCATTGGAGATGAAATTCTCATCGGGCAAATAGTTGATACTAATTCACAATGGATAGGTCAAGAATTAAATAAAATAGGAGTTTCAGTATATCAAATATCTTCTATACAAGACGAAAAGCAACATATTTTAAATGCTTTAAAAGAGGCAGAAGAAAGAGCCGATATTGTTATCGTGACAGGTGGACTTGGGCCAACAAAAGATGATATAACTAAAAAAACAATTTCAGAATATTTTAAAGATACCAAAGTAGTTGAATATTCAGAAGTTGTAGATAACATAAAAAGGATTTTTAAAAAGGTTAATCATCCATTTAATGAGGTGCAGAAATACCAGGCACAGTTACCTTCAAAGGCAACATTATTAATGAATCAATTAGGAACTGCTCCGGGTATGTGGTTTTATGAAAATAATACGGTTTTTGTTTCGTTGCCAGGAGTCCCTTATGAAATGAAAGGATTAATGACTAATGAAGTGTTACCTAAATTACAAAAAGAATTTAGCTTACCTTTTATTCTTCATAAAACAATTATGACTTACGGAACTGGGGAAAGTGTGATTGCTGAAAGAATAGAAGAATGGGAAGAGAATCTACCTTCATTTATAAAATTAGCTTACCTGCCTTCTTTTGGTAGGGTACGTTTAAGATTATCTGCTAAGGGAGAAAACAAAGCGCTTTTAGAAGAAACGATGTCAAAAAAAGTTCAAGAGCTTAAAAAATTAATACCAGACATTATTGCGGGGATTGAAGATGGAGCTTCTATAGAAAAAAGAATAGGAAATTTATTAAAAGAAAAAAAACAAACACTTTGTACAGCAGAAAGCTTAACAGGAGGAAAGATTGCTTCAACAATTGTTTCTGTAGCTGGATCTTCAGCTTATTATTCAGGAAGTTTTATTACTTATACTGCTAGATTAAAAGAACAGTTATTAGATATATCTAAAGAAGTTATTGAAAATCATTCTGTAGTAAGTGAAGAGGTGGCAAAACAAATGGCTTTAGCAGCAAAAAATAAATTAGAAACTGATTATGCTATTGCTGTAACAGGAAATGCAGGGCCAACGACTGATAATAATGACAAAAGTGTAGGAGTTGTGTATATAGCAATTGCTAATAATGAAGGGGTTGATGTTCAGGAGTTTAATTTTGGTCAGCCAAGGGAAAAGGTAATAAATAGAACGGTAACTAAAGCGTTAGAATTATTGCAAAAAAATATTATGAAAAAATAACCTATAATATTTTGTTTAATTCTGTTAAAAGTTCGTATATTTGCACCTCGTTTAGAAATAACACTATAAAACTGTCAAGAAGATGTCTAGAGTTTGTGAATTAACAGGAAAAAAAGCGATGGTTGGTAACAATGTATCACACGCTTTAAATAGAACTAAAAGAAAGTTTAACGCTAATTTAATGACTAAGCGTTTCTATATTCCAGAAGAAGATAAGTGGGTTACCTTAAAAGTATCTGCTTCTGCATTAAAAAATATTAATAAAAAAGGAATCTCTGCTGTGATTAAAGAGGCTAGAGAAAAAGGTTTCTTAACTAAATAATTCCTTACTTAGATAAAATTTTACAGAGATGGCAAAAAAAGGAAACAGAGTTCAAGTAATTTTAGAATGTACTGAGCATAAAGGTACTGGTCAACCAGGAACTTCACGTTATATTACTACAAAGAACAAAAAGAACACTCCTGATAGAATGGAATTAAAGAAATTTAATCCAATCTTAAAGAAGATGACAGTTCATAAAGAAATTAAATAATTAGAGATTTAAAATATCAAATATTCGTATTTGAAGTTTTAAAAAACAACCAATAACCTATAGGACATGGCAAAGAAATCAGTAGCAACTTTACAAACAGGTTCAAAAAGATTAACCAAAGCTATCAAAATGGTAAAGTCTCCTAAAACTGGAGCTTACACATTCGTTGAAGCTATTATGGATCCTACACAAGTAAATGACTTTATAGCTAAAAAGTAATTCTTGTTTACAGTTTATAAAAAAGCTACTTTCAAATTTTGAAGGTAGCTTTTTTTATGTATTAAAAAACTGTACTTTTGAGCATTACCCTTCGAGTTAAGTTTTAGTATATTATAGCATCTTATTCTTAACACGAAAAGTAGTCGTATAAAATGACAATTTGACCATATGCTAAGTTTGGTATGGTTTTTAACCTAGTATAAGCGATTATAAAATTTAACTATGAGTTTTTTTAAGAAAATTTTTTCAAAGGAGAAAAAAGAAACATTAGATAAGGGCTTAGAAAAAACAAAAACAAGTTTTTTCTCTAAGTTATCAAAAGCTGTAGCTGGTAAGGCAAAAGTAGATGATGATGTATTAGATAATTTAGAAGAAGTTTTAGTTTCATCTGATGTTGGTGTTGATACTACATTAAAAATTATAGAGAGAATTGAAGAACGTGTGGCTCGTGATAAGTATTTAGGTACTGAAGAATTAAATCAAATATTGCGAGACGAAATAGCAGGTTTACTTTCTGAAACGAATACAGGTGATGAAACCGACTTTACTATTCCTGAGAATAAAAAACCATATGTTTTAATGGTTGTAGGAGTAAATGGAGTTGGAAAAACAACAACTATAGGAAAATTAGCTTCACAATTTAAGAAGAAAGGATTAAAAGTTGTACTAGGAGCAGCTGATACTTTTAGAGCAGCAGCAATTGATCAATTACAGGTATGGGCTGATAGAACTGAGGTTCCAATTATTCGTCAAGAAATGGGATCAGATCCAGCTTCTGTTGCTTTTGATACGGTAAAATCAGGAGTTAATCAAGACGCTGATGTTATTATTATTGATACAGCTGGACGTTTACACAACAAAGTTAATTTAATGAATGAATTAACTAAAATTAAACGTGTTATGCAAAAGGTAATTCCAGATGCACCACATGATGTATTATTAGTATTAGATGGTTCTACAGGTCAAAATGCATTTGAACAAGCAAAGCAATTTACTAAAGCGACAGAAGTAACATCTTTAGCAGTTACTAAATTAGATGGTACCGCAAAAGGTGGGGTAGTTATTGGAATATCTGACCAATTTAAAATTCCTGTTAAATATATTGGAGTAGGAGAAGGTATTGATGACTTACAAGTATTTAATAAACATGAATTTGTAGATAGTTTCTTTAAATAAGATAATTAAAATATAAAAATAAAAACTCCCAATTGGGAGTTTTTTTATGAAAATGATCGTTATAATAAAGTGTTACTTATTTATTCTAACCCAAGCCTAATTTGTCTTCTATATCAATCTCTATAAATGCTTTTTAATTAGGGTTTTATGGTTATGTGAAAGGACTATGTTTTAATCTCCTTTTTGTTTTTGTTCAGTATGGTTTTGATTTACATAAATCATTTTATCATCTTGATAAACTGCGTTAGACATTCCAAGTATAAATGTAGTAATTATTAAAATGAATTTTCTTTTTATCCAAAGGGTTATCTACTTGGTTTTTAAGCTAAAAATCAAATTTAACTATTCGGTAAATAGAGTAGGTGATTTTCTTATATTTGATTGTCAAATATTTAGATAATGAAACAATTTATTTTAATTTTCGGATTTGCTATAGTTTTTGTTGCTTGCAAAAAAGAATCTACACAAAAAGTTTTTAAAAAATATAACGAAACTTCAGAAATAAAGGTACAACAAAGTCACGAAAATCCAAGAATGAAGTTTAAACTAATTCAATCTAAATATCTAGATTTAGGTAGGGCATTTAAACCTTTTGAAAAAGAATTAGCTAGTTTTTCTGAAAAAGAATATCAACGGTTGAAGCCATTTATATTGGAACAGAATATTCCGTCAATTCAAAAAAGTATTTCTGAAAATATTTTTAATTACGAGAAGCTAACATTGTTTTATTTATATAGAATAAGAAAGTTTGAAATGGATAGTAGCAGATCGTTGAATGCAATAATTTCATTGAATCCTAAAGTTTTAGATGAGGCAAGGACTAGAGATAGAAAAGGGTTAAAAGATTTTTCTTCAGTTTATGGAATGCCTATTTTATTAAAAGACAATATCAACACTAAAGAAATGCCAACAACTGCCGGTGCTTCAATCTTAAAAAACAACGTAACTAAAAAAGATGCTTTTATTGTTGAAAAATTGAAAGAATCTGGAGCTTTAATTTTAGGAAAAGCTAATTTAAGTGAATGGGCATATTTCTTTTGTAATGGATGTCCGTTAGGCTATAGTGCAATTGGAGGCCAAACATTAAACCCTTATGGAAGAAAGAAATTTGAAACTGGAGGTTCTAGTTCTGGTAGCGGAGTTTCAATAGCAGCGAATTATGCAGTTGCTGCAATTGGAACAGAAACTTCAGGCTCAATTACGTCTCCATCAAGTCAAAATTCGGTAGTAGGCTTAAAACCAACAGTTGGTTTGTTAAGCAGATCAGGAATTATACCTATTTCTAGTACTCTAGATACTCCAGGACCTATGACTAAAAACGTAATTGATAACGCGCTTATTTTACAAGCAATGGTAGGTTATGATAAATTGGATACCATTACAAATATGGTCAAGTCAATGAAGAATGACTATAATCCGATTGAGTGGAATAGTGATTATTTAAAGGGAAAGAAAATAGGAGTTTTAACAGCATTATTATCTGATTCTATTTATAAAGAAGCTATAAATAAGCTAAAATTAGCAGAAGCTGAACTTCTAGAACTAGCTCCTGAAGAAATGAATTATGAAGGCTTTTTAAATTTACTAACCACTGAGATGAAACATGATTTACCTAATTATTTTAAATCTCTAAATAATAGTTCAAACACAATTACTTCAGTAGAAAAAATTGTAAATTTTAATAAAAAAGATTCTTTATTAAGGGCACCATATGGACAACAACTGTTTATGGGAATAGTTAAAGATACAACTACAAAAGAAGAATTAAAAGCCATTAAGTTGAAGTTAAGAGAAGAAGGTGAAAAGTATTTTGAAGCTTTAAAACAAGATAAAGTAGCGGTAATAGTTTCTATAAATAATTATCATTCAGGAATTGCTGCGGTATCTAATTACCCTACTTTAACTGTACCAATGGGATACAAAGTAACAGGAGAGCCCATTAGTTTAACTTTTATAGCTAAACCACAGTCAGAAAAAAAATTATTAGCATTTGGATATGCTTTTGAGGAGTTAACTAAAGTGAGAGAAATTCCAGAAGTATATAATTAGTTTATCAGATTATTAATTTTTAACCAAAGTTCATTGTCAAAGCTTGAGAGTGCTAAATTTGCAGTATTAGCTTCTTCTCCCATACGTATTATTACAATGTTTTTACTAGGAACTATGTATATTTTTTGATCATTTTTACCCAAAGCTGCATACATATCTTCTGGAGCATTAGGAATTAAGCTTCCTGAGAATTGTGTTTGAATTTTAGGCAAGAGATAGTTGTTTTTTCCATTTAGCCACCACAAATATCCGTAAGATTCATTAATGTTTTGAGAAGAATTGGTAGCCTCATTTAAAAAGTTTTCAGAAATAATTTGTGTATCGTTCCATTTTCCTTTTGCACCAATCAATATCCCAAAACGAGCCATACTTCTGGTTGTACTCCAGTATACATTTGAACTATTTAATTTTATCCAAGAGCCAGTCATTCCTATTCTGTCTTTTAATTTTGAGTTGAAGTATGAATTCCATGTAGTGTTATTAGCTTGTGCAATTACATCTTGTAGTTTTACATAAACATTGTGGTATGCCCATCTATTTCCTGCATCAGCAAAATACTTTAGATTAGAAGGTGAAACATCATCTCCTAAGCTATCATCTAATCCAGAATTCATAGATAGTAAATTTTTACAGGTAATTAAGTTTTCTTTTTCTAATGAAGCACTTGTCCATTTAGTTCCGATGTATTTTGAAACCTTATTATTTAAAGAAATAATGCCTTCATCAATAGCAATCCCTGTTAATGTTGAAGTAAGAGTTTTACCAGCACTAGCCCAATACCAAACTTTAGATGCATCATGCCCATTCATATATTCTTCTACTACAATTTTTCCATTATGAAGTATCATAAAACTCTTAGTATTTTTTTCTTTTAAATAATCTAAAAGAGGTTGTAGTTGATCTTGATTCCATTTTAATTCAGAAATTGTTTTAGTTTCCCAAGTAGTTGTGTTCAAAGGAGGAAAATAAAACTCTTCTATATTTGGTACTTCAGGTAAAGAGTTTTCATTAGTGTTTGAAGAACAACTAACTACTAGTATTAATAAAAAATATAAAAATAAATGGAATGTATTTTTCATGACATGGGAATTTATTTTTTTAAGACTATAATATAATAAAAAGGTTTAATTAAAATGTATCTTTGCAGTCCAAAATTTTGATATGCGTACTAAATCACCAAAGCAAAATAAAATCAACGTAGTTACTTTAGGATGTTCTAAAAACGTTTACGATAGTGAAGTGTTAATGGGACAATTAAAAGCAAATGGAAAAAATGTTGTACATGAAGATGAAAATGATGATGGAAACATTGTGGTTATTAACACTTGTGGATTTATAGGTAAAGCAAAAGAAGAAAGTGTAGATACTATTTTGCACTATGCACAACGTAAGCAGGCAGGTGAAGTTGACAAAGTATTTGTTACAGGTTGTTTAAGCGAACGTTATAAGCCAGATTTAGAGAAAGAAATAACGAATGTAGATCAATATTTTGGAACACATGATTTGCCTAACTTACTAAAAGTATTAGAAGCAGATTATAAGCATGAGTTAATAGGAGAACGTTTAACTACCACGCCACAGCATTATGCGTATTTAAAAATAGCTGAAGGTTGTGACCGTCCATGCTCTTTTTGTGCAATTCCTTTAATGCGAGGAAAGCATAAATCTACACCAATAGAAAACTTGGTTACTGAAGCTACAAAGCTAGCTGAAAAAGGAATCAAAGAAATTATGCTGATAGCACAAGATTTAACATATTATGGGTTAGATATTTATAAAAAACGTGCTTTAGCTGATTTATTAAGAGAGTTAGTAAAGGTTGAAGGAATTGAATGGATTCGTTTACATTACGCCTTTCCTTCTGGTTTTCCTTTAGATGTGCTTGAAGTAATGAAAAGTGAACCAAAAGTTTGTAATTACTTAGACATTCCGTTGCAACATATCAATACAGAGATATTGAAATCGATGAAACGTGGTACGACTCATGAAAAAACTACTTCGTTAATACATAAGTTTAGAGAGTTTGTGCCTAATATGGCTATTAGAACAACTTTAATTGTTGGATACCCAGGAGAAACAGAAGAACAATTTCAAGAATTGAAAGATTGGGTTGAAGAAATGCGTTTTGAGCGATTAGGTGCTTTTGAATATTCACATGAAGAAAATACTGGAGCATACGTTTTAGAAGATAACGTTCCTGATGATGTGAAGTTTAGAAGAGTAAATGAAATAATGGAAGTTCAATCTCAAATTTCATGGGAATTAAATCAAGAGAAAATAGGTAAAACTTTTCGTTGTTTATTTGATAGAAAGGATGGGGGATATTATTATGGAAGAACTGAGTTTGATTCTCCTGATGTAGATAATGATGTAATAGTTGATGCCAAAGATCATTATATAAAGCTAGGGGAATTTATAGATATAGAAATTCATGAAGCTGGAGATTTTGATTTATATGGAACTCCATTAGTTAAGCAAGAAAAACCAATTCCTTTAAATCAAAAGAGAAAACAGTAGTAAGAAAATTAATGTATTTAATAAAATAAGCTCATGGAAAAGTTAATAAAATACATTAATAACTATGTTTCTATGGAAAAAGAAGAACTAGAAATAGTTCTATCTTTTTTTAAAGAGAAAAAAGTTTCAAAAGATAAATTTGTAATAAAGAAAGAACAAGTAGTAACAGATTATTATTTTGTTGCTTCTGGAGGGCTAATTATATATGATATAATAGAAGAAATTCAATATACTCGTTATTTCGCTTTTGAAAATGAATTTATTGCTGATGTTGCTAAAATTAAGAAAAGAGAACGTTCAGGTTCCTATATTAGAGCAATAGAAGATACCAAGTTATTTAGTATTTCTTTTCAAGATATGGAAGCGTTATATGACAAATTTCCACTATGGCAAAAGTTTGGTAGGTTGCTTTGGGAAGATGCTTTTGCAAGTGTTTTATACGGTATTCATAATTTTCAAACTTTAACAGCTAAAGAGCGTTACCTAGATTTATTAAAGCGATCAGATTTAATTTTTAGAGTTCCTTTAAAAGATTTGTCGTTATTTTTAGGAATTACTCCACAATCTCTTAGTAGAATACGTAAAGAAATTAGTGCTTCAAAAGGCTAATAGCAGCATCATTATTTAAGATGTTTTTACTAAAATCAATTATTTTTTTTTAAATGATGTTAATTACCATTTGGTAATTTCATGAAGCTTAATTCGAGCAATATTTGTATTGAATTTAATCAATATAAATTATGTTTAGAAACAAAATAGTAATTCTAGCAATATTTCTTTTAGGTAAAGCTTATGGCCAAGTAACAGGTGATGTATTTGTTTTAAATAAAGATAGAGATATGTTCTATCTTCATTATACTCCCGAAATAAATAATACTGCATTATACGATTACGAAAGAGTAAGTGGTAAGTTAGGATTTAAACCAATATTCTTTAAAAAATTAGCATTGTTTAATACTTTAGGAATGGATTATCATTCTATTTCATTTGGACAAAATAAGCCTTCATTTTTAAGTAATAAAGAACATTATTACAATGTAAATTATAGCTTATTAGCTAAATATAGAATTTCAAGAAATTGGTCAATTAATACGTTAATAATGCCTCATTTGGTTGGAGATTTTAATCAAAAAATTAAAACTGATGATTTTAAAATAAACGGAATTTTATTTGCAGAAAAACGGTTTAACACAAAAAACAAAAACACCTATTTTATTTTAAGCTTTGGTGTGGGGTATTTAACATTATCTGGAGAGAATACAGTTAATCCAGTAGTAAACATAATGGGAAATATTAATAATAAAATATCTTTTGCCGTTGGCTTACCAAACACCTATGTAAAATATAACTTTAATAAAAAACACTCACTAAAAATCTTGGGAGATTTAAATGATTTTACAACAAGAATAAGTACTAAAGCTATAGTGAACCAAGCTAATAGTCAAAAGGTTAAACGATCAGTTTTCACTACAGTATCAGTAGGGGCAGAGTACAATTATTGGTTGAGTAGAAGTATTGGAATTATGCTAAGAGGTACTTATTCAGTATTTGAAAAGTACGAATTCCAAAATATAGATGATTCTGTTTTGTTTGATTTTTCTTCCCCATCAAAAACATATTTATCTGTAGGTATAAAAATAAATCCGTTTAGATAATCATAAGATATGCAAGAAAACCATACAAATAAGAATAGCTTTTCAGTAAAGAAGTTTCTTTTAGCAATTATTCCATCTTATTTTTTTCCAGCTTTAATGTCTTGGACACCTGGTTGGATAATGAATGATCAGGAGCTTATGAATTCAAGTTATACAAGTATCGCTACACCATCGTTGCTAGCTACGATTCTAGTTTATTTAATATTATGGAAAGTACAAATAGATCAAAATTCACTTAAAAATAGATATACTCGAATTGCTTTAATGTTATTAGTAACTTTAAGTATTGCTTGTTTGTTTATTCTTCTTTTTAACTTTCAAGAATTTGTATTTAATATAATTCTGTCTACAATTTTAGGAACAGTAATAACTGCATGGAATCATCCTGCAAAATCAAAAGAGTTAATATGAATATTGTAAAACCAACCATAGTTGTATTTGGAGTTACAGGTACTGTGGGTTCTGAAGTTTTAAGGTTATTAAATTTAGAAAATTGTTTTGTAAGAGGAGTTTTAAGAAGTCCGAAAAGAAAGGTGCCTATTAGTCTTAGTAGTGAAAACAATACTATTAGTTATATTTCGGTTGATTTAACTTCAAAAGAAGAGATTAAAAGAGCCTGTTTTAATGTTGATGCAATTTTTCTTTTAACAGGTACTTCACCCAATCAAATAGTTTATGAAACTAATATTGTTGAAGTAGCTCAACTTTTAAATATTAAAAGAATTGTAAAACTCTCAGCACCAATTGTGCCTGAAAATATATATGTTGAAGTTAGTGATTGGCATAGAAAGATAGAGCAAACGATAACTTCAACAGGAATAGATCATTGTTTTTTACAGCCACATTCATTTATGCAAAATTGGGAGAGAAATACATTTACTATAAAATATTTTGGTAAAATATATGGAGTAATGGAAGACGCAAAAAGAAATTATGTTGATGCAAGAGATGTTGCTGAAGTTGCTGTGAAATATTTATTACAAACTGAGACTTTAAATGGAGAATCAGTAATAATTTCAGGACCAGAAGCTATATCACATGAAACTATGGCTCAACGAATATCACATGTTACAGGTAAAAAAATAATATATGAAAATATAACCAGAGATGAGTTTTTAAATAAATTGACCAAACAGGCAAAATTACCAGTATGGTTAGCTCGTCATATCGTAGAAATAGATGTTTTAGCCGTTAAAAATGAAGAGCCAAATACTGATACTATTAATACCTTGTTAAAAAGAAAACCTAGAATAATGGATACATACTTACAAGAATCAAGAGACTTGTTTTCACGTAAGTCATGGAGGTTTTTATAAATTGTAGATATTCCTAACAAAACCCTAACTCTTTAGGGTTTTGTTTTATTTTTACAAAATGAAAAAATCCTACTTTAATTGGAGTTCTGGAAAAGATTCTTCCTTAGCATTGTATAAAGTTCTTCAAGAAAAAAAATATAACGTAGAAAAACTAATAACTAATGTAAATAAAGACTATCAGCGTGTTTCTATGCATGGTTTACATGAAAGTTTACTTATAGCACAAGCTGATAGTATTGGTATTCCTTTAGAAAAAATTGAATTTCCTGCTAATGTTACTATGGATTTATATAATCAGAAAATGAAAGAAAAAACAGCTGAGTTAAAATCATTAGGATTAGAGACGGCTATTTTTGGAGACATTTTTTTAGAGGATTTAAGGAATTATAGAGATACAAAATTACAAGAAGTTGGAATAACTGGGGTATATCCTTTATGGAAAAATAATACCAAAGAGTTGTTAAGAGAGTTTTTAAGTTTAGGATTTAAAACAATTACTGTTTGTGTAAATGCTAAAAAACTAGGTAAAGAGTTTGTAGGTAGAATTATTGATGAAAATTTTATAAATGATTTACCTAATGATGTTGATGTATGTGGTGAGAATGGAGAATTTCATACATTTTGTTATGATGGGCCTATTTTTAAAAAACCTATTAAGTTTTCAATAGGAGAGAAGGTTTTAAAATCATATACATTAAATGATGACGATTCTGATAACTGTCATCAAAATAAAGAAGAAGAAACTAATAAAAATTATGATACTAGTTTTTGGTATTGTGATTTAAAATTAATCAACGAATAACATATTATCTTTTATATAAAACCTTTATTTCAATAAGTGTTTTTCCTATTTAAAAAGAAGAAAACCCTTTTGTTAGAAACAAGATAAATCATGTAGCCTACTGTTTTTTTGGTAATAGCTTTGTGAAGCAAACTTAAAAAAACGAATCATGGCAAAAAAAAGGGAAGAAAATAGGCTAAAAATATCCATTAAATCAGGTGAAAAAACAGTGCCAATTGATTTAGTAGGATTGTTATTTGATAGAGATAAAAACTTTATTGAAAGAGTAGATATTAAAAAAGATTCAATTCACTTTGAAGCGAGTTTAGATAAATTAAGAACCTTTAATTTATTAATAGCACCAAAAACAACAGCAGTTTTAAACGAGAAAAATTACAATATTTTACTTTCTAAGCATAAGGCATATAAGCCTAAACTTTTCAAAAAAGCAAATAAAGAGTTAGAAATTTTATCTATTCCTGAATTGTATATCCCATTTTGGAATTATAAAAAATGCAGGGTTTTTGGAAACGTGTTTAAAGAATTTAATATCAATAATTTTTCTGAGAAAAAAGGATTATGCAATATGCGTGTTCATATTTGCGAGGTAGATAAAATACAATGGTTAATACCAAGAATTCCAGATGATATTATCTTAAGAATTCCCGATTTGATATTACGACCAGAAATACCAGTTCCTGTACCTACGTTACCTGATCCACCTCTACCAAACCCACCTTTTGAAATAAGAGATTTTAATTCTGTTTTTAGTGGAATTAATAGGCCAAAATTTAAAAAAAATATTTCTATAAATAAGAAGATTTTATTGTCAGATAAAATAAATCCAGTTTTATCTGATCGTAATATAATGACTACTTTAAAAAGTAAAAACCCAAGAATAATTAGAAATACAATCGTAGAAAATTTTAAACTATTTCATCCGTATTTCTGTCATATATCTTGGTTGTGGCCTTATTTTTATAAGTGTGATGAATTAAGAACAGTTTACACGGATGCTAATGGAGATTTTGATACTGAAATTTATTATTCAATTTTCGGAGACCATCCAGATTTGTATTTCTGGGTAGAGGCTTTTATAGATGATCAATGGGAAACGGTTTATAAGCCACAATTGCCATGTAATACATATTGGAATTATAAATGTGGAACTGAAGTACATATTAATGTTACAGATCCAAGAGTAAGATGGGAATGTTCTAATGATATTGATGGTGAGTTAATTTGGGTAAAAACAATTAATTGGGGAACCAGTGTTTCACATATAGAGCAAAAAAATGTTACTGGGAATGCTATACAAGGAAGGTTTTTGAATAGACAAGGTTTAACTGATAAGCATGAAAATAAAGGTAATTTTAGAAGACCTTTTGGTAAAGGATTATCATTTGTAGTACAATTTAGTAATGATTTACCTAGTTCAAAATATACATATTATCGTTGGTCATATAAAAAGTTGAAACATGCTGATTTATCAAATGCTTTTGGAGCTACAGAAAAATTAAATAATTTAGTTCAAAAAACGTACTCGTATATTTTTCAAGATATAAACGGACACTTTCATTTTAATTATAATAAAGTAAAATTAGGGCCTTTTGATAAAGGAGTAGAAAGAGGTCTATATTTAATACCTACAACATCACCAACAGATGCGCCATTTAATGCAACAGAGCAAGATGCAAACTGGGATCAAAATACGAGAACAATATCGTTTGATTCTTCATTGGAAGGAGATGGTTTGTATGAGTTTAGTTTAGAACTTTTTGATAGAAATGGAAATAAAATAACGAATATCCCAAATGAATTGTTTCAGGTTCCTGACTATGATACTTTCACTCCATCAATTAACGCACCATCGGTAAATTTGGAAAGTAGTGGGAGAGGTACATGTAGCGCTTTTAAAATGGTAATGCGAATTGATAATAGTCCTACTAAAGCAGATATTTATAAAATAAAAGTAGATGGGAAAGAAGTAAATCCAACATGTTGTGGTTTTGTTCCATATAAAGATAACAACTCTGTAATTGAAATAAAATTCAGAGCATATCATCCTCATAATTTTGCTGATCTAAGTTTTAGAGTTCAAAAAGGGACTTGTACGGATACAAACCAAGCTAATAAAACAAATACTAAAGGAATGGTAATTGGAAATGTGCCAACAAACGATGGAGGTTTGTATACTAGGAATAGTTTTAGTGAATATACCAAAACATTTTCACCAGCTGACCTTTTAGGTACTTGTTTAGGAGAAGAAAGAGCTGCTTTTGCTGAGCATTTATATGTTAATGCTTTAGCAACAAATGGGAATCATGAAATTGACGCTTATGATTCATCAAAATTAGTAGCTTTTGCTTTAGATAAAAAGTAATGTGTTTATATATGTAAAGTTAAAAAGGAGATTGAATAGTCAATCTCCTTTTTTATTAAACAACTTTTTTCTCTAATGCTAAAAAATGAGTTGTCTCTTTATTGTAAAGAGGAAATATTTGAACTTCACACTTATAAGAAGTAAGATCGGAAGAGCGT
>JBELFC010000032.1:17237-25391 GCA_042093175.1 Tenacibaculum sp.
ATGGTTAATAATGATTTCTTTAAAAGGTTCATTATTCTGAAGTTTCTTTCTAATTCTTTTTTTTGTTGCTTCAGAGGTTTCTGAGCCTTGTAAAAAATTAGGAGTTTTATTTAACGCAAAGTTTTTTGGATACCCAGTCATATCTGTAAAACCATTATTAACCCACACAATTTTTCTTGATAAGTCAGTAATAATAATTGCTTCAAAACTATTGTTATTAATAATCGAATCAATATTGTTTTCCCAATTATATTGTTTAGCAAGGTTTTTTATGTATGCTAAATCTTTATCTATCTCTAAATTAGAGGTGATTTGATGGTAGTTTTGTAAATGAATATCCCAACTAACTAAGTTAGCTACGTTATAGTCAGTTTTTTGTATGTGTTTTTGAAATGTTAATTGCTCATTAAAGTTTAATGAAGACATATACATATCTAAACACATCATATTTGTTATGTTATTTTTCATAATCAATATTTAGCTGGTCCTATATTTTTTGAACTCTGTTTGATAAATTCACGTAAATCATCATTAGCTTTTTCTAGATCTACTTTACGAAGATACATCATATGTCCACTTCTATACCCTTTGAATGTAAGTCTATTTTTAAAAGTACCGCTAGGATCAATTTTTCCCATTGTATATTTTGCTGCAAAATAGGTAGTTGCACCATCGTAGTATCCAGATTGAACCAGTACTTTTAAATAAGGATTTTGAGCCATTGCTTTTCGTAAATTTTCACGTGCATTGTTATTGCTAAAATCCCATGGATGTACTGAGCCAAACATATTGTATTTAACGTCAGTCTTAAATTTTAATACATTTTGAATATAATAATTAATTGCTGGAGTAAAAGAGTGAAGCCATGAAGTAAGTTCAGGACTGTAATCTGGTCTTGATCCTGTTAGTTTTCTATCAATACCTAAATATCTACTATCTAAACGGCCAATTGTTTTTCCTGAAGAATAGCGCAATAATTCTTTCCAAAAATAACTGTTTGGAACTTCAAGGTTTTGTTGTAAAATTACTTCTTCTTTTATACCAGAGTAATAAGCCATTTTTTTAGCGATACTTTGCCTTTCTGTATCAGAAATATAACCACCTTTAGCTATTGCAGGAAGAAGTTCGTTAATGGCAAATTTTTCTGATTCAGGTAAAATTTCTAATAAATCTTGTTCTTGTAGTTTCTTTGGTAGCATGTTATGATACCAAGCAGCAGCTGTAAAATAAGGAAAGTTAACAGCATAATCTTCTGAGTTTTTTGTACGTAATAGTTGATAATCAGCAGGAGAAACCATAATAACACCGTTTAAGTACATCCACTGTTTGCTTTGTAACTCATGAGCTAATTGCATTACGCGTGTACCTCCATAACTTTCACCAATAATATATTTTGGTGATTGCCATCTATTGGTTCGGGTAATGAAAGTGGTTAGCCAATCAGCTAAATATTTGGCATCCGCATTGATACCAAAGAAGTATTTCTTATCAACTTTTTTATTTTCTTTTACTACAGGTCTAGAAAAAGCAGTATTAACTGGATTAACAAAAACGATGTCAGCTACATCTAAAACAGAATACGGATTATCCTTAATTCCATATGGTTGAATTGGATTTCCTTCATCATCTATGTTCAAAATTTTAGGACCAGTGTATGCAATATGCATCCATACAGAAGCTGATCCAGGTCCACCATTGAAAGACATGATTAAAGGTCTTTTTTTTCTGTTTTGTATTCCAGTACGATAATAGTATGTATAAAATAGGGTAGCTTTTATATTTCCATTAGCATCAAAAACAGGTTGAGTACCTGTTTGAGCCTTATAGTTTACTTTTTTCCCTTTAATAGTAACTGTGTTTGATGTAATAACAGTAGTATCAATAGGAACTCGAGAGTCTTGAGAATATATAGCTATACTAAAAAATAGTGTAGTTAATAAAATAATATTTTTCATTATAGAAAGAAGTTTTAGCTTTTGTATTAACATATTTAGTTAATTAAGCTAAAAGTATTAAAACTTCTCAAAAACACCTAATCCAAATAAAGCAAAATCGTATTTTACAGGATCTTTAGGATCAAAAAGTCTTAAAGTATCGTCAAGTTCAGTAAGTGCCTTCCAATCATTTTGTTTACGAGTTAAAAGACCTAGTTTTCTAGCTACATTTCCAGAATGAACATCTAAAGGACAATGTAAATTTTGTGATAAATGAGATTTCCAAATGCCAAAATCTACCCCAGAATTATCATTACGAACCATCCAACGTAAAAACATATTTATACGTTTTGATGCTGAATTTTTTAAAGGATCAGATACATGCTTTAAAGTTCTGTCTTGATGAGGTATTTCAAAAAATATTTTCTTAAAATTATGAATGGCTGTTTGATAGTTATCCTGATTAAAGGTAGGTTTTAAAACATGCTCTAATCCATTGTGGTTTATATAAATGTTTTTAAGTGATTTTATGAAAAAAGTAAAATCATAAGCATTAAATGTTCTATGTACAAAACCTTCAAAGGAATGTAACTGATCTTCTGTATGATTTATCACAAAATCATAAGGAGAGTTTCCCATTAAATCCATCATTCGATGTGCATTTTTAATAATCATCTTACGATTACCCCAAGCAATAGTAGCTGCTAAAAAACCAGCAATTTCGATGTCTTCTTTTTGAGTAAATAGATGAGGTATTTGAATAGGGTCACTTTCAATAAAGTTAAAAGTATTGTATTTAATAACCTTTTCGTCAAGAAATTCCTTAAGCTCTTGTTTTTTCATTTTAAACAGTTTCTCCAGCAAATGCCATTATCATAAAAAAAGCATTATAGCAAGCATGTAACAACATACTCCACTGTAGGCCAAAACGAACTCTAATAAATCCTAAATAGCCACCTAAAATAGTTTGAGGAGCTATTAAAAAAGGTATTAATAAGAGTACATTTGTAGTTATGTTATAATTAGTGATATGAACTAATCCAAATATAATTGCAAAAGAATAAAAAGCAATTTTAAATGAATTTTTATCCTTGAATAAAGTGATTGGCCCTCTAAAAATTAACTCTTCCACAAGCGGGGCTACTACAACAGCAAAGAAAAACACCATAGGTTTAGATAATGTTTTCATCATATCTTCCATAGCATGTTTTTCCATATCAACTAAGCCTAAATACTCAATTAAATAAAATAAAGGCATAATAAGTCCACTTGTAATAATACAAATCATAAGCAGGTGTATAAACTTTGTAAACCTATAGTTAAGATTCGTGTTATTATCTTTCTCTAAAACAGGGTTTTTTAAATAGGTAATGAGTTCTTGGAAAGTATCTTTCATAAAAAGGTAGATTTATTAGTATAAGTAGCGCAAAAAGTAAATATGTTACATTACTCCACTATTATACCATCTTTCATTACTAATTTTCTGTCTGCCATTTCAGCGAGTTCCTGATTATGTGTGACTAAAACAAAAGTTTGCCCAAATTTATCACGAAGCTTGAAAAAAAGATCATGTAAGTTTTTTGCAGAAGTAGAATCAAGGTTTCCACTTGGTTCATCAGCAAAAATCACAGAAGGATTGTTTATTAACGCTCTTGCAACTGCAACTCGTTGTTGTTCACCTCCAGATAACTCATTTGGTTTGTGATTCTCTCTATGTGATAACCCTAAAAAAGATAGTAATTCTTTAGCTCTTTTTTCAGTTTCAATTTTATTTTTTTTAGCTATAAATGCAGGAATACACACATTTTCCAAAGCAGTGAATTCAGGTAATAACTGATGAAATTGGAATATAAATCCAATATGTTGGTTCCGAAATACTGAAATTTCTTTATCACTCAATTTTTTTATAGAAGTTTCGTTAATTTCTAATTGAAAATCAACTTCTTTCTGTGGTTTATCTAATGTGCCTAAAATTTGTAAAAGTGTTGTTTTTCCCGCTCCTGATGGGCCAACAATAGCAATAATTTCTCCTTTTTTTATATGAAGATTTACTCCTTTTAAAATTTCAACATCTCCATATTTTTTATGGACATTTTTAGCAATAATCATAGATAGTATGTTAGATAAACGAATGTATAAAAAAGAAATCAGATAAACCTATTAATAAAGCTTATCTGATTTTATAAATTTGAAAAATACTGTTATAAAATATTTTTCAAATTGTTATAATCTATAAAGTACACCAATCGTAATGAAAATGTATGTTGCATGTCTTCTTTAAAAAGACGGTTGATATTGTCAGAAAAATCAATATCAGCTGGCGCAAAATCATTATCAGGATTAATTGAGTTTCTATAAAAAGCTATTAATTGACTACCTGGAGCAAATTGCCAAACATAATTTAAATCTAGATTCCAACTATTAAAGTTTTTATCGTTATTGCTTTTGTAATTATTAGTAATTAATGTTCCATCATTTTTATTTAAACTATAATATTGATCATGATAAGGAACCTTACTCCAGTTGTGTCTGAAAGTAAGTGATAAAGCTGATTTTGTGCTAAAACTATATTTTCCAGTTAAAGAGTTGTCATAAGTAGTCCAATCACGTTCTCCAAAAATAATTTCATCTAAAAGTGGAGCTAATGCAGGATCACTAGAAACATTATCAGCATCAATTTTTGTAACATAACCTTGTTCTCTGTTTGTTTTGTTATAACGTATACCATAGATTAATGAAAATTGATTGCTAAAACGATATCTAGGAGAAAAACGGAAACCATAACTTTCTTTAGGATTATCTTTAAAAAACGTGTAGTACCAACTATAATCTACAGCAAATTTTTTCCTGTAATCAGTAGATCCCCAATGGTTAAGGTTTAAGCGCATTGGCGTTTTAAAATAAATACCACTAGTTGAGCCCTCTCTTGGTTCAAAGAAATTTTTTCCTACAGTATTATAATTTATATTACCACCAAAACCAAAACGTTTTCTTGTTTGCGACCCAAAAGATAAGCTAACACTTGAGCCAGTATAGGTTCCTGGCGTATGTAAAAAGTTAACATTATAATACATACTAATGTTATAGCTATTAAACATTCCTTTAGGTTGTAAAATTCTATATCTAGCAAAGCCGTATATACCTTGTTCATTATTACTAAATAAAATACCCATATCATTAGGGTTGTAATCTTTGTTTTCAAATTGATAACCGATTTCACCGATCCAATTTCCTGATTGCTTTCCTATACTCGTATCAAAAGCATATCCATTGTTTGGGCTATTTATATCATCAGAAATAGCACTCATTTTAAAAGAACCATCAATGTTATACCTACTTTTCTTATCTTCTACATGCCATAATAAACCAGTTACATTCGCATCTCTAAATCTACCATCACGTGTTACGTTAGTATTTATAAGTGTAATTGCAGAGTTTTGATTAAATTGTTGATCTAAAACTAGAATGTTATAGTTTGAAAAAGGATTTGTAACTACTTTTCTTGTTTCTTGAGTATCCTTATTTAAAATGGTAGCTTCTGTTTTATCTGTAATAGCATTAAAAAAACCAATACCTAAGCCATTTTTAGTTCTACCAGAAATCTTAATAGCATTAAGCATATCAACTTTGTTTGGCTTATCAGTTATTTCTTCATTGCTTTTTAATTGACTACTAACATTAAATTGATCAATTGGTCTAGATCCAATTCTTCTAGAATAGAATAAACGGCCTTTTGTAAATAATTCAGTCCCCTCTGTGAAAAATTGACGTTGTTCTGAAAATTGTTGCTCAAAAGGACCAAGGTTCAATGATACATTATCAAAGGCAGTTTGACCAAAATCAGGAATTAAAGTAGCATCAAGAGTAAAGTTTTCGGTAATACCATATTTAATATCCATTCCAACACTCCAATCAGCATTTGTTTCATTTTTAGTTGAAGTAACAGTTCCTGAAGCATATGGATAAAAGCTTAATCGAGTAGGAGGTTTAATATTCTTAAAATTCTCTACTAATCCATCATATTGTGTCCATTTACCGATAGTATTATCTATATGATTCCAAGTGTATCGTGCATTTAAATTTCTCGTTTCTCTATGGAAGTTCATTCCCCAAGATTGTACATTTTCATTTGAAAAACGTAGTGCCCTGTATGGTATTTTCATTTCTACCGTCCAGTTTGTATCATTAATTTTTATTTCACTACTCCAAACAGCACTCCAATTATAGTCTTCATTATTTCCATTTGATACTTTCGAGTCTATTTGAACACCAGAAGCAGTTACAATAAACATAGAAGAATTTTGCCCATCATCATTTGGGTTAATCATAGCCATAAAAAAGTCAGAATTCCCAAAGTTATCTCTGTTAGTGAATTCAGCAGGAATTTTTGTAGGATCTGGAGTAAACATTACAGCACTTATGTAAATAGCTTCATTATCATATAATAGTCGTACTTCTGTCTTGTGTGTATCTTTCTCTGCTTCTCCATTATTTGGGCGCATCATCACAAAATCTTTAGCGATTTCTGCACTTTTCCAAGCTTCATCATCAATAACTCCATCAATTTTTGGAGGAGTTGTTGTTCTTACGGCTTCAAGTTTCTTCCGATTACTATTTAAACTTTGTGAATTTGATGTATGGGGAATAATCAAAAACACTAATGAGAGTAAGGCTATTCTATGCATATGTTTAACGTATGTAATATTTTGCTAAATTATTTATGTTTCAGGCTCAGAAATCATAAATTCCTGTTAATTACTGTAAAGACCTGTTAAAAAAATGATCGTTACAGATATACTGTTAAAAAAATGTGAAAGTGAAACTCAATATAGGTGTCTTTAATAATTAGATTAAAATAAAAAATAAATTGTAATATATTATGAATTGAATTTGTATTTTTGTTCGACTTTAAAAACATTCTTATCTAATGAACTTACACGAATATCAAGGTAAAGAAATTTTAAACAGTTTTGGCGTTCGTATACAACGCGGAATTGTAGCAAATACACCAGAAGAAGCTGTTGAAGCAGCAAAAAAACTAACTGAGGATACAGGAACTGGTTGGCATGTAATAAAAGCACAAGTACACGCAGGTGGTCGTGGAAAAGGAGGTGGAGTTAAGTTGGCTAAGAACTTAGATGAGGTAAAAAGTATTTCTGACGATATCTTAGGAATGATGTTAATCACTCCTCAGACTTCTGCAGAAGGAAAATTGGTAAATCAAGTTTTAATTGCTGAGGATGTATATTATCCTGGTGATAGCGAACCAAATGAATTCTACATGTCGGTTTTATTAAACCGTGCGACTGGTAGAAATATGATCATGTATTCTACCGAAGGTGGTATGGATATAGAAACTGTAGCAGAGGAAACTCCGCACTTAATTTTTACAGAAGAAATTGATCCAGCATTAGGATTGATGCCTTTTCAAGCTCGTAAAGTAGCCTTTAACTTAGGGTTATCAGGAGGAGCTTTAAAAGAAATGGTGAAGTTTGTAACAGCATTATATACTGCTTACATCAAATCAGATTCTTCAATGTTTGAAATTAACCCAGTGTTAAAAACTTCTGATGATAAAATTATGGCAGTTGATGCTAAGGTTACCTTAGACGAAAACGCATTATATCGTCATAAAGATTATGCAGCAATGCGTGATTTACGTGAAGAAAATCCAATTGAAGTTGAAGCTAAAGCTGCAGGTTTAAACTATGTAGATTTAGACGGTAACGTTGGATGTATGGTTAACGGAGCTGGATTAGCAATGGGTACTATGGATTTAATTAAGCAAGCAGGTGGAGAGCCAGCAAACTTTTTAGATGTTGGAGGTACAGCTGATGCACAACGTGTTGAAACTGCTTTTGGTATTATTTTAAAAGACCCTAATGTAAAAGCTATTTTAGTAAACATTTTTGGAGGAATCGTTCGTTGTGATCGTGTTGCTCAAGGGGTTGTAGATGCGTACCAAAGTATGGGAGACAAAATTAATGTTCCAATTATTTGTCGTTTACAAGGAACAAATGCTAAAGAAGCAAAAGAATTAATTGATAATAGTGGAATGGAAATTATCTCAGCAACTGAGTTCCAAGAAGCAGCTGATAAAGTTGGTGATGTTTTAAACGCTTAATCAACCAGATTAATTTTTAGTTAAATATAAAAAAACGTTTCACAATTAATTGTGAAACGTTTTTTGTTTGATTAATCTATTAATAGTTTTTAACCA
>JBELFC010000033.1:0-25319 GCA_042093175.1 Tenacibaculum sp.
CGAAAGAACTGGATTTTGAATCCAGCGCGTCTACCAATTCCGCCACTCGAGCTTTTTAGTAAATGGATTGCAAATCTATAAAATATTTTAGTTAATTCGTTAAAATACTTTTAAACTCTTAAAATAGTTCTATTTTTGCCCCTCACAACAACACTAACAAAAAATAAACCTCGTTAAATGCCTACAAATCAATTAACTCCAAAAATATTTGCTTGTTCTCAAAGTACAGAGCTAGCAGAAGAGATTGCTAAAAGTTTTGGAACAGAACTAGGAAATGTAAAAATATCACGTTTTAGTGATGGAGAGTTTCAACCTGCTTTTGAAGAATCAGTAAGAGGAAGACGTATTTTTATAGTAGGATCTACTTTTCCTAATGCTGACAATTTAATGGAAATGTTATTAATGCTTGATGCTGCTAAACGTGCATCTGCAAGACATATAACAGCCGTAATACCTTATTTTGGATGGGCTCGTCAGGATAGAAAAGACAAACCAAGAGTAGCAATTGGAGCAAAATTAGTAGCAAAGCTTTTAGAAGAAGCTGGTGCTACAAGAATTATGACAATGGATTTACATGCTGATCAAATTCAAGGTTTCTTTGAAAAACCAGTTGATCACTTATATGCATCATCTATATTCTTACCTTATGTAAAAAGTTTAAAATTAGATAACTTAACTGTTGCATCTCCTGATATGGGGGGGTCAAAAAGAGCTTATGCATATTCTAAATACTTAGAAAGTGATGTTGTTATCTGTTATAAACAACGTAAAAAAGCCAATGTAATTTCTCATATGGAACTAATTGGTGAAGTAGAAGGTAAAAATGTTATTCTTGTTGACGATATGATTGACACAGGAGGAACTCTTGCTAAAGCCGCAGATTTAATGATAGAACGAGGAGCTTTAAGTGTTCGTGCTCTTTGTACACACCCTATACTTTCTGGTGAAGCTTACGAAAGAATACAAAACTCTAAATTAACAGAGTTAATTGTTTCAGATACAATTCCTTTAAAAAAGAATGTATCTAAAATAAAAAGTGTATCTTGCGCCACTTTATTCGCAGATGTAATGCATAAAGTGCAAGATAATACATCAATAAGCGATGAATTTTTAATGTAAATTTTAATTAAATAAACAAGTAATGAAATCAATTACAATCAATGGATCTCAAAGAGAAAGCGTAGGTAAAGTAGCAACTAAAGCCTTACGTAATGCTGGAAAGGTTCCTTGCGTATTATACGGAGGAGACAAACCTGTACACTTTTCAGCAGAAGAATTATCTTTCAAAAGTTTAGTGTTTACTCCAAATGTATATACTGCAACGATTGAATTAGGTGGAACATCTTATAACGCAGTTTTACAAGATATTCAGTTTCATCCAGTAACAGATAAAATTATACACGTAGATTTTTATCAACTTTTCGATGATAAAGCTGTAACTATGGAAATTCCTGTACGTTTAGTAGGTACTTCTAAAGGTGTTATGGTAGGTGGTGCTTTACGTCATAACTTACGTAAATTAAGAGTAAAAGCTATACCAGCTAACTTACCTGATTTTATTGAAGCTGATATTACTGAATTAGAAATTGGTAATAAATTATATGTTACTGAATTAAAGAATGAAAAATATACATTCTTACATCCAGAAAACACTGTGGTAGCTCAAGTACGTATGTCTCGTAATGCATCTAAAGCTGCTTCTGATGAAGAAGCAACAGAAGAATAAGCTTCTACTATTTAAAAATATAGAAAAGCGTTACCATTGTGTAACGCTTTTTTTATGTTTGCACTATGAATATGATCTCTTTCTTTAAAACTATTTTTAATTCAAAAAAGAAAAGCACCATGAAAAAATTTTTAATTGTTGGTTTAGGTAATATTGGTGAAAAATACCATGATACTCGTCATAATATAGGATTCAAAATTGTTGATGCCTTTGTAAAAGAGCATCAAGAGAGCTTTGAAACTGATAAACTAGGTGATATAGCCAAATTAAAAATTAAAGGTAAAACTGTTATTGTTTTAAAGCCTAGTACCTATATGAACTTAAGTGGAAAGGCTGTTGTTTATTGGATGAAAAAAGAAAATATTAAAGTTGAAAATTTATTGGTTATTACTGATGATTTAAATATTGACTTTGGTAAGCTTCGTATTAAAGGAAAAGGTAGCTCTGGAGGCCATAATGGTTTAAAAGATATTCAAGATAAGTTTAATACCGGAGCATATCCTCGTTTTCGTTTTGGAGTTGGTGCCGACTATGGAAAAGGTCGCCAAGTTGATTTTGTATTAGGAAACTGGAGTAAAGAAGAAGAAAGTGCAATGATAGAGCGTATACCAACCTCAGTTAACGCAGTAACTTCTTTTATAAATGCAGGATTAGCTAATACTATGAATGAATTTAATGGTAAATAAATTCATTTATTTATAAATTCCTAAAATTCTATTAAAGGTCTTAACTTCACATTTATAAAATTTACAAAGCTTTTCAAATATACTTCTAGTCATAATTAATTGATTTTGGTTACTAATAATAAGTAGCAAAATATATTAATATGTTACAAATTAAATAATTAATTATCACTAGCGTGCCATTCTGCAAAACTAGTATCTGTTTCTTGTAGCTTTAAAGAATGTAATTTTATATTTCCAGGAAGACGCTTTTTAATTTTACTAGCAAAATCAATAATCATCATTTCACTTGTTGGTTGATAATCAACTAAAATCACATGATGTCCTCTATCTTGTAATTCTTTAGCTAACTCTACGTGCGGTGTGTTTTTATTAAATACCGTTGCATGGTCAAATACATCAACAATATCTTCTTTTACAATTTTTTTTAAATCACCAAAGTCAATTACCATTCCGTATTTAACATTTGAAGTGTCACTAATAGGTACACCTATAACAGTTACAGAAAGTTTATAACTATGACCATGAACGTTTTTACACTTTCCATCATAACCATATAATGCATGCCCTGTTTCGAAACTAAATTGCTTTGTAATTCTAATATTAGCCACTACCTTTTAAATTTTTTGTTACTTCTGTATTTATTAAAAAAGTATACGATAGCAACTAAAAATGCTAATACGGCAAATAAATAATCTCCACCCATAATTTCAAAATGTTTTTACGTGTCAAAAATACAACTTTGATTTTAATTTACTTAAATTTTCACTGTTTGTTCAAACAGTTCAATAATTAACTTGTCCTTTATTAACAAACATTGATAATAATAGTATATTTAACTTTGACTTATGAAAAATCAAACCCAATTAGATCGCTATACTAAATTAGTAGAATTTCTTGAAAATAAATTCAAGTCTATGATTAAAGTAGAAGACATAGAAGAGGTTTCATTTTATTCTTATCGGAACATCAACCGTATATTTTTGGCTTTACAACATGAAACTATTGGTCAATTTATTAAAAGACGTCGGTTAGAAAAAGCTGCAGAATATTTAAAATTTTCAACTATTGAAATTTCTGATATAGCTCTAGAAATAGGGTATGGAGATATAGCAGCCTTTAGTAAATCTTTTAAAAAGCATTTTGGATGTAATCCTACTCAATTTAGAAAGTCGTTTTCTTTACAGCAAAAAATAACAAATGAAATTTTAAAGAATAAGAGTCCACATGAGAATACTCAAGAGCTAAACTTTGAAGTCGAAATACTTCCTACAATTAAAATAGTTTACTTACAGTATAAAGGATCGTACGAAAATATTAAAGAAATTGAAAAAATATGGAAACAGCTTTTAAAATATGCTTACAAAAACAAGTTGTTGTCAGAAAAAACAATTGTTCTTGGTGAGGTTCTAGATGATGATGAACTTTCTTCTTCAATTCATTGTAGATATAATGCTTGTATAATTTTAAATGATAATCAATCTCTTAAATCTGAAGGTCTATTTATAGTAAAAGAAATTCCATCTCAAAAATATGCTAAATTTATTCATAAAGGTAGTCATGAGAGTTGTTTTGAAACCTATAATGAAATTTATGCTCGTTGGATGCTTGACGTTGGTTTAGAGTTTGATGACAAGCCTATACTAGAATTTTACCCAAATGACGATGATATTACTCCTAAAAAAGATCTAATTACAGAAATATACATTCCTATTCTTTAAATGTCTTAATTGAACAAACAAGCCTTTCATTCATAGCTTAATTTTGCATTATAATTATGAATAATATGAAAGGTTACAAATTTAACAGCTATTGGTATTTAGGGTTTTTTGGTTTTATTGGGTTCTATTATATACCTTTTATAATACTATTTTTTCAAGGTAATAACTCAGCATGGGTGCTTACAAACCTATTGTGGTTTTTATGGTTTTCATATTTTATTCCTGAAAATAAAAACAATTAAAAATGAGTTTTTCTAGATTAATATCTTTGTTTCAAGAATCTGATATCATGCTATATGTAGGTTACTTTTTCTTATTTAATTCAAGTTTAATTGTGATTGAATTATTTATTGATTTTTTAATTAAAAAGGAAAGACGTTGGAAAGATTCATTTGCTAACATTTCTATTTTCTTCTTAAATCAACTAATTGAAAAAACAATTATAGGTTCTATTGGTGTAATATGTTTAATGCCATTTCATTGGATAACACCTTTATCAATATCTATGAATACTTATACATGGATATTAGCCTTTTTAGTCGCTGATTTTACCTATTATTGGATGCACCGATTAGAACACGAACATAGAATTTTATGGGCTAGTCATAGTGTACATCATTCTTCAGAAGATTATAACTTAACAATTTCAATGCGCTTAAGTATTGTTGAAGGTTTGTTTGAATGGATGTTTTTAATTCCAATGATTTTAATCGGTTTTTCTCCTTTTCAAGCAATTATTGGATTAGTATTAGTTGCCCAATTTCAAACATGGATTCATACCGAATATATTGGTAAATTAGGCTGGTTAGATGAATTTTTTAATACTCCTTCTGTTCATCGTGTACATCATGGATCTAACAACAAATATTTAGATAAAAACTATGGTGGTTTTTTAATTATTTGGGATAAGATATTTGGTACATTTCAAAGAGAAGAAGAAAAGGTTATTTATGGATTAACAAAAAATATTAAAACTAATAACCCTATTAAAATAAACTTTATTGAATATAAAAATATATGGAACGATGTTAAAAAATGTAAAACATTAAATCATAAACTGAGAATTATTTTTGGAAACTTGATATGGAAACCTGATTATTTTTATAAAAAAAAGAGCTAAAAATTAACTCTTAAATTTTTTTAATGCATTTTTAGTAAAATCAGAAAGTACTAGTTTCCCAGAAGTTTCTGCTCTATCAATTAAAAGACTATCCCAGTTTTCTGTACCAATCCACAATGCTTTTTTCATTTCATTTAAAGCTTCTGGATTATAAGAGGCTAGTTTTTCTGTAAACATTTCAACTTCTTTATCTAACTCTTCAATATTTTCAAAAACACGTGCATATAACCCTTTCTCTTTTGCCCAATATGCATTTTTCCAACTAGTAGCATCTAAAGTTAATTCGGCCAATCCACTTAATCCTACTTTACGTTTTACTGCGGGTGCTATTACAAATGGACCAATACCTATAGTAAATTCTGATAATTTTATAGCTGCATGTTCAGTAGCTAAAACATAATCACAAGCAGCAGCTAAACCTACTCCACCTCCTACAGTTTTACCTTGTACACGACCAACAATTAATTTAGAACATTTTCGCATAGCATTGATAACATTTGCAAAACCAGAAAAGAAGTTTTTTCCATCTACAAGGTTTTCAATAGCTACTAACTCATCAAATGAAGCACCAGCACAAAAAGCTCTATTTCCTTCTGACTTTAACACAATAACTGCAACCTCATCGTTACTTGATAATTCATCAAATTTATTTGCTAATCGCTCTAATAATTCGCTAGGAAAAGAGTTGCTTGCTGGATGCCCAAACTCAATTGTTGCTATTTTATTTTCAATATTTGTATATAAACTTCCGTTAGGTCGAGTTGTTGTCATCTTTTATATCTTATTTCCTCAAAAATAATCTTAATTTTACTTTTTCTAAAATTATGAAGAAACAAAACTTTTTTATTACCATAATTGAAGGAGTTCCTACTAAAAAAGAATTACAATGTTTAATTAGTTTATACTTTTCAGTTTTTGAAGATGCTCAAATTGATTTTTTTAATGAACGCATAAAACAAAAAAAAGATGTTGTTTCTATCATTGCTTATGAAAACGCTATTCCTATTGGCTTTAAAATAGGCTATCAATACAATGAAACTGTTTTTTATAGTTGGATTGGAGGAGTTCTGCCAGATTACAGAAAAAGAAAGGTTGCTAGTACCTTAGCTTTTTCACAAGAAAAGTGGGCAAAAAAAAATGGGTACTCAAAATTAAGAACAAAATCTATGAATAGATTTAAACCTATGCTAATCTTTAATTTAAAAAATGGTTTTGATATTGTTCAAGTATATACTAATGATAGTAATCAAACAAAAATAGTTTTTGAAAAAACAATTTAATTTTCTCTAGACAACGTTAAAAACTTTTTTCTAAATACAAAAATTAATGGAATACTTCGTGCTATAATCCATCCATAAAATGCTATCCAAATAGCATATAACTTATAGTTCATGGCATCAAAAATTAACAATACTGGTATAAACACTAACAATGTAGAAAGTAATAGTATGTTACGTAAATATTTTGTTTCTCCCAACCCTTTAAACATGCCATCATAAATAAAAGCAACTGCACAAATAGGTTGCATTGCTAAAATGATCCAAAAAGTATTATAAAACTGTTCTAAAACAACTATTTCTTGAGTAAATATTCTTCCTATAAAATGATAAAAAACAAAACCTATTATCGCTAATCCCCCTCCAAAAATTAGTCCATAAATAATTAATTTTCTTCCTAATAAAATTAATGTTTTGTATGCTTTAGCTCCTACTAATTTTCCAGATAAAATATTCCCAGCACTCGAGTATCCATCGATCATAAAAGCTCCCATTAACCAAATATTGAGACCAATTGTATACGCTGCTATATATTCTTTTCCATAATCTGTAGCATAAGAAGTAGCAAAATACAATGCTACATTTAAAGCTATTGTACGTACAAATAAGTTTGCTACCATAACTATAAATCGACGGATTTCTTTATTAAAAGGTAACGTGAATTTTAATGAAATACTTGTTTTTTTTAGCAATAAGTATATAGCCATTAATGCCATTGTTATTTGAGCAAAAACACTTGCATAAGCTGCTCCTTCAATATTCATTGGAGGAATATAATTTTCTATACCGTACACTAATACAATATCTAAAACAACATTAACTATAGTACCAACTATAGCTATAAGCATAGGGTAATACGTGTTTTGTAACCCCCTAAAAACACCAAATATCGCAATAACCAATAATGTAAAAGGAAAACCAAAAACTCTAATTTTATAATAGGTTGTTGAATATTCTAAGATAGTTCCAGAGGCATTATAAAATTGAAATATTTCCTTGGTAAAAGGGTAGCTTATTGCCAAAATAAAAAAACTAATGCTTACCACTAATACAATTGCTTGCGCTGGTAACTCTTTAACTTCATTTAGTTTGTTAGCACCAAGGTATTGCGATATTATTGATGATATGCCACTTCGTGTTTGACCAAAAACCCAAATTAACATAGATAAAAATGCCCCAACAATTCCTATTGCTGCAATACTTTCGGTTGCATTAGAGTCTATGTTTCCTACAATAGCTAAATCGGTAGTAGATAACAAAGGTTCTGCAACTCCAGCAATTAATGCAGGTATTGCTAGTTTATTTATTCGTTTAAATGTAATTTCTTGATTCATGATATAATAATCAAAAGTAGGAATATTCATTCTTCATTTTGTAGTTTTGATTATACTTATTTTTGATAAATGAATAGTATTTTATGATAGACTTGATAGAATGCATCTCTGAAATTATTTTAGATATTCAAGAGTTTTTCTTTAGAAAAAAAAGAAAAAAGCAACGTGCGTATGAAAAAGAGAATAGTTTACCTAAAAAAAGAATGATTTCACCCTATGAAAGAGTCTTTATAATAGTAGGAGTTATGATTGTTTTTATAACTTTTTTTATGTTAATACCTTCATCAAAAGGAACCACAATAACTACTCAAAAAATAAAGGAACTTAAAGAGTTATTAGATAATGAAAAATCTATTCTAGGTACCTATCCTGAAAAACTAGAAATGGTTATTAGAAACAATCCTTTAAGAGCTAACTTAACAAAAGATTATTGGAATAATAACTTTCAATATGAATTTATAAATAGAAATAAATATGTGTTAAGTTCTTCTGGTAAAGATGGTGTTTTTGGAACTGAAGATGATATTAAATAGCTACTATTTCTTTATCAACATTCGTTTAATTTCATTTAACTTCATTAATGCTTCAATAGGCGTTAATGTATCAATATTTGTAGTTACTATTTCTTCACGTAAATCTTCTAATAAAGGATCATCTAACTGAAAAAAGCTCAATTGCATTTCTTCATTGTTAATATCTTTCAAAGTATCTTTTACCTCTTTATGTGCATGATTTTCTTCTAATTGTTTTAGAATTTTATTTGCTCTACGGATAACTGTTCCAGGCATTCCTGCTAGTTTTGCTACATGAATTCCAAAACTATGATTACTACCTCCAGACACTAATTTTCTTAAAAAAATAATACTATCTTTTAATTCTTTTACAGATACATTAAAGTTTTTAATTCTATCAAAAGTTGTAGTCATTTCATTAAGTTCGTGGTAGTGTGTAGCAAATAATGTTTTTGCTTTTGAAGGGTGTTCATGCAAATATTCAGCAATTGCCCAAGCAATTGAAATACCATCATAAGTAGAAGTTCCTCTACCAATTTCATCTAACAACACTAAACTTCTTTCTGAAATATTATTCAAAATAGAAGCTGTTTCATTCATTTCTACCATAAAAGTAGATTCACCCATTGAAATGTTATCACTCGCACCTACTCTAGTAAATATTTTATCTACTAAACCTATACGTGCATTTTGGGCAGGTACATAACTTCCCATTTGAGCAAGTAAAACAATCAAAGCAGTTTGACGTAATATGGCTGATTTACCAGACATATTGGGTCCTGTAATCATAATTACCTGTTGTTGATTTCTATTTAATACAACATCATTAGCAATATATTCTTCTCCTATTGGAAGTTGTTTTTCAATAACTGGATGCCTTCCATTTTTAATTTCAATATCTGTACTTTTATCAACAATAGGACGAACATAATTATTATCAATAGCTAATGTTGCAAATGATAACAAGCAATCAATTTGAGCTATTAATTGTGCATTGTGCTGTACTGGTTGAACAAAACCAATGATATAATTAACAAGTTTTCCAAAAATTTCTGTTTCTAGAGATTGTATTTTTTCTTCAGCTCCTAATATTTTAGCTTCATACTCTTTAAGTTCTTCAGTAATATAACGTTCAGCATTTACTAACGTTTGTTTACGAATCCACTCTTCAGGAACTTTATCTTTATGTGTATTTCTAACTTCAATATAATAGCCAAAAACATTATTAAAAGCTATTTTTAAACTCGTAATTCCAGTTCGTTCCGTTTCACGTGCAAGCATTTCATCTAAATACTCTTTACCCGAATTTGATATGTTACGTAGTTCGTCTAATTCTTCAGAAACTCCATTCGCAATAGCATTTCCTTTATTAATATTTACTGGAGCTTCTTCAAAAACAGTTATTGAAATTTTATCTATAAGCTCTTTACAATCATTTAACTGTTTTCCTATTAATTTTACCGATCCGTTTTTACTGTTTTCTGCAGCAGTTTTTATAGGAATTATTGCTTTTAAAGAATTTTTAAGTAAAATAACTTCTCTTGGTGATACTTTACCAGTAGCTACTTTAGATATTAAACGCTCTATATCTGAAATTTGTTTTAACTGGTAAGTAACAGTCTCTAAAAACTCGTCTGTATTAATTAAAAACTTTACTAATTCATGGCGTTGATTAATAGCATCTAATTCTTTTAAAGGAAGAGCTAACCAACGCTTTAATAGCCTTCCTCCCATAGGAGAAATGGTTTTATCAATAATATTTAATAACGACACAGAGTTTACTGAGTTACCACCGTGTAATTCTAAATTTCTAATAGTAAATCGATCCATCCAAACATAATTATCTTCTGCAATTCTGCTTATAGATTGGATGTGTTCTAATTTATTATGTTGTGTTTCTGAAAGATAATACATAGCTGCACCTCCAGCTACTATACCATATTCTAATTCATCAACACCAAATCCTTTTAAATTGTTTACTTTAAAATGATTAGTTAACGTTTCAAAACCATAATCTTTTTGAAACACCCAATCTTCTATATAAAAAGTATGAAATCTATTTGTGAATAATTCTAAAAAACGTTGTTTAAACTGTTTTTGAACAAGTACTTCACTTGGTTCAAAATTTTGCAATAGTTTGTCAACATATTCTTCATTTCCTTGCGCTATTAAAAACTCACCAGTAGAAACATCTAAAAAAGAAATTCCTATTAGCTTTTTTCCAAAATGAACAGCTGCTAAAAAATTATTCGATTTTGATTGTAAAATATCATCATTTAAAGCAACACCAGGAGTTACTAATTCAGTAACGCCTCGTTTTACAATCTTTTTAGTCATTTTTGGATCTTCTAACTGATCACAAATAGCAACACGTAAACCTGATTTTACCAATTTAGGTAAATACGTATTTAATGAATGATGAGGAAAACCAGCTAAGGCTGTTTCACTTTCGCTTCCGGCTCCTCTTTTAGTTAATATAATCCCCAAAACTTCAGATGCTTTTACAGCGTCTTCGCCAAAAGTTTCATAAAAATCTCCCACTCTAAATAACAACATTGCATCTGGATATTTAGATTTAATTCCGTTATACTGTTGCATTAATGGTGTTACCTTTTTTGCCTTTGCTTTTGCCAAGTTTATGGATTTTTTCAGTTAGTTTTGCGAAGATAAAAAAAAGTGACTAGTTGTTGGTTTTTAGTGCTCTGTTTTATGCTAAAACCAAAGAATTTTTAACGAACATCAATAGCAATGAGAAAACTTAAAAACAACGAATTAGGTAGAATTAGTGTTGAAGAGTTTAAACAAACTTCAAAAACACCAATTCTAGTAGTTTTAGATAATATTAGAAGCTTAAACAATGTAGGCTCAGTTTTTAGAACTTCTGATGCTTTTTTAATTGAAAAAATTTATTTGTGTGGTATTACTGCTACACCTCCTAACAAAGAAATTCATAAAACAGCCTTAGGTGCTACTGAATCGGTAGCTTGGGAATATGTAGAAAACACTATAGAATTAGTTGAGCGTTTAAAAAGTGAAAATGTAAAAGTTTTAAGTATTGAACAAGCAGAAAACAGTACAATGTTAGATACTTTTACTCCTGAAAACAATCAAAAATATGCTGTTGTATTTGGAAATGAAGTTAAAGGAGTACAACAAGAAGTAGTTTCTATTTCTGACACTTGTATTGAAATACCTCAACTAGGTACCAAACATTCTTTAAATATATCTGTTAGTTGTGGTGTAGTTTTATGGGATTTATTTACTAAGACTAGAAAAAAGTAATTTTAACTTTCATCTTTTTCATGCTCTTCTAAATCTTTTGTTAAGTCTAACTTACGAAGTGTTGGATTTAAAATACCTGTTGAAACTACAGTAATTAAAGTCATTGTTCCTCCAAAAACAACTGCGGTTACAGTCCCCATTAATTTAGCCGTTAAACCACTTTCTAAAGCTCCTAATTCATTTGATGACCCAACAAACATAGAATTTACTGAAGATACTCTACCTCTCATATGATCAGGTGTTTTTAACTGTAAAATGGTTTGTCTAATAACCATAGATATTCCGTCAGTAACTCCACTAAAAAATAAAGCTACTAGAGAAATATAAAATGACGTTGATAATCCGAAAACAATAATACAAAGTCCGAAACCAAATATTGCACTTAATAACTTCATACCAGCATTTTTACTGATGGGTATATAAGCAGTAATTAACATGGTTAAGAACGCTCCTATTGCTGGAGCTGCTCGTAAAGCGCCAAAACCTTTGGCACCTACTTCTAAAATATCTTGTGCAAATATTGGTAATAAAGCAATTGCTCCACCAAAAAGAACAGAAATCATATCTAACGTAATTGCACCTAAAATAGCTTTTGTTTTAAAAACAAAAGAAATTCCTTCTCCTAAACTTTTTCTTATTGGTTCTCCCTTTTTAGGGTTCATAATAGGTTTTCTTTTAATAAAAAACACCATAAAAAAAGAAAATAATACCAATCCGAATACAATACATAATGAAAGGTTTACACCTAAAAGGTGAATAGAGTACCCTGCAAAAGCTGGTCCTAAAACACTTGCTATTTGCCATGTTGTACTACTCCAAGTAGCTGCATTAGGATATAACTTTTTAGGAACAATTAAAGCTATTAATGAAAAAATTGTTGGTCCAAAAAATGAACGTAAAAAACCACCAAAAAAAACTAATGCGTATATAGAATATAAAACGGTGTTAGAACTCCATCCTTCTACAAAATTAGAGTCTGTTAAAAAGTATAAACCTAAACTAATTAAAGAAAACAAACCTATACACAATGCTAATAAATTTCGCTTCTCTTTTTGATCCACGATATGCCCAGCAAACAAAGCCATAGAAAAAGCTGGTAAAAACTCAAAAGCCCCTATTAAACCTAAGCTCCAAGGATCTTTAGTTAATGAATATACTTGCCATTCTATTATAATAAATTGCATTGACCATGCAAAAACTAATGCAAATCGTACTAAGAGAAAAATATTAAATTCTTTAATTCTTAACGAAGCATAGGGGTCTTTCTTTGACATTTTTTTATTCTTCTAATTCAATTTTAAATCCATTAAAATGGCAAACGTTTCATTTACATCTTCTTCTTTAACTACAACGGTCATTTCATGAGTGGTTGATATTACCTCTTGCACAGCTATATTAGCCCAAGCAAATTGCTTTAATATAAAATAATAAACACCTGATTGCTCTAAATTTTCTTTAGGTAATTTAATAGTTATTGAAGCTAAATCATTAACACTGTTTATTAATATTTCACTTTTAAAAATATCTTCAACAAAAGGTTGTAAATTTTTACTAGTAACAATATTTGTTTCAAAAATTCCTTGTGAAACAGTTAAAAAATAATCATTACTATCAGCAGATTTACTTAAAATCTTTGCTATTTCTTTTAGTAAAGAAGTTGTATTTTTAAATGTAAAATCACACAAATCAGAACGAACTATAACATCTCCTAAGTCTAATGCTAGTTTTTTAATATTTTTTCTAATACGTAATTCGTTTACTGGAGATAACCTATTAATAGCCATCATTACAGCACCTACTTTTATTTCTTTTTTAAGTAACTTAGAAACATCTGGTAATATTTCTCTTGCTAATGATGATACGTTAATTAACTTTTCATTTAAAGCCTCTTCTATAAAGGGAGTTTTTCTGATAGTAATTTCAACAGCTTCTTGAATTGTTTTCATTTTTGTTAAATTTTAAACTAAAAGTAATAAAAATTATTTAAAGTGTAAAAATATACTTTTTATCTTAAAGTAAGATTTTTTATAAAAAAATTTGTAAATCAGATTTTTAGCCTAAATTTGTCGCTATTGTATTTCTATACAAAACCACACACAACTCAATTATAGAAGCGATTGATGAGACTTCTTATTTATAAGAAGAGGTTATTTGTACAAATGCAAACAACTAATCTAATCTATTTGTTAACTTTTTAAACTCATCTTTCGCTTCTTTCTTGTCATACAAAACATTATAAACGGCATCAATTATAGGTGTTTTAGCACCATTATCTTTCTTAATGTTATGCGCACTTTTAGTTGCATAATATCCTTCTGCAACCATACTCATTTCCATTTGTGCAGATTTTACCGTATATCCTTTACCTATCATATTACCAAACATCCTATTTCTACTAAATACAGAATAACCAGTAACTAATAAATCTCCTAAGTAAGCCGAGTTATTAATATTACGTTTCATTTTATGTACTTTTTTAATAAAACGCTTCATTTCACGTATAGCATTACTCATTAATACTGATTGAAAATTATCTCCATATCCTAATCCATGAGCAATACCTGCTGCGATAGCATAAATATTTTTTAGCATTGCTGCATATTCAGTACCAATAATATCATCTGAAATTTTAGTTTTTATATAACGGCCAGCAATAAATTTACTTAAGCTTTTTGCCTTTTTTTCATCTTGACAAGCTAATGTTAAATACGATAAACGTTCCATAGCTACTTCTTCCGCATGACATGGCCCAGTTATAACTCCAATATTTTCAAAGGGAACTTGATGATGATCATGAAAATGCTCTCCTACAATCAATCCAGATTCTGGAACAATTCCTTTGATAGCTGAAAAAATAATTTTGTTTTCTAATGAAACTGTTAGTTTGTTTAATTCTGTTTTTAAAAAAGCTGAAGGAATTGCAAAAATTAAAATATCATAATTTTCAACAATATGATTCATATCATCTGATAAATCTAATTGTTCAGGGTGTAATTCTGCTGAGCTTAAATAACTAGGATTATGCTTATTACGTTTAATATGTTCAATTGCATATACACTTCGCATATACCAACCTATGGTTTCTAAATTTTCAGAAAGCATTTTTATAATAGCTGTTGCCCAACTTCCGCCTCCTAAAACGGCTATCCTTTTAGTGTCTTTCATAAAGTAGTTTGTTTAATAATGCGAAATTAATAAATATAGAAACTACTATCTAAAACTAAAGGTTATTATATTTGAACTTGAAAAAATAAAAGCAGATGAACGTACAAATTATAAACAAATCAAAACACCAAATTCCAGCGTATGAAACTGAAGGTTCGGCAGGAATGGATCTTCGTGCTAATATTGAAGAATCAATTACATTAAAACCTTTAGAAAGAGCAATAGTAAAAACAGGTTTATTCATTGCTTTGCCTGTTGGTTTTGAAGCACAAGTTAGACCAAGAAGTGGATTGGCTGCAAAAAAAGGAATTACTGTTTTAAATGCACCAGGAACTGTTGATGCAGATTATAGAGGAGAAATTGGAGTTATTTTAGTAAATCTTTCTAATGAAAATTTTGTTATAAATGATGGAGAACGTATTGCTCAATTGGTAATAGCAAAACATGAACGTATTAACTGGCAAGAAGTAACTGTGCTTGACGAAACTGAACGTGGTGCCGGTGGTTTTGGAAGCACTGGTGTTTAAATTAATTTATACACCTGACTCATTTTTCTAACCTCATCATATAATAAGTCAAAATCTAAAAAACAATGTGAATGATATTGATATCCCTTTTTTTTGTAGAACTCAAAGGCTTGCGGTTGCTCATCCATAGCATCTAACCATATTAATTCATATTGTTTTTTTATTGCTTCTTTTTCTAACCAATTTAATAAACTTTTACCAACTCCTTTTCCTTGTGTTTTTGAATGTAGATAAACCCTATGAAGTTTTACAGACTTCTTATTTTCTAAACCTTCTAATTCACTATTCCAAATAATTCTAAAATTACCTATAATTTCTCCTTTGTAAATTACAAAATAATAATCTGTATTTTCTTCTAGTAGTTCTTTTAAAATGTTCTTTTCAGAGTATTGACTCTGCACATACCATTCTCCTCCATCTTTCCAGAAATGACTGTAGGCTGCTGGATAAATTTCCTTCATTAAATTAAAAAGAGATTCAGAATCTGAATTCAAAATCTCTTTTAATTGTATGTCTTCTGATATATGAATCATTCGTTTTTTAATACGAATTTACTTATAATTATAGTATAATTATTTATTGGTTTAGATTTATACTAAATCATTTTTTTATTTAATTTTTATAACAAAAAACTAATCGGAAACTATTTTTTATAAATTTCTTTCCCATTAAATACTGTCATAATTACTTTAGTTGTTTTAATTTGATTTGAAGATATTGTGAAAATGTTCTTATCAAGAACAACAAAATCTGCTAGTTTTCCTACTTTTAAAGACCCAACTTTATTTTCTTGACGCATTACATAAGCTCCATTAATTGTATACGCTTTTACAGCTTCTTTTAATGATATATTTTGTGGTACTCTTGTAACTGCATTTTGAATTCCAATAAATGGATTTAATGTACTTACATTCCAATCACTACTTAATGTTAATCTTGCTCCTGCTTCTTTTAATGATTTTATAGGCACTTGATTATTAGCTAATGTACTTCCTAACAAATAATTATTTTCATGCCAATGCTGTGGCTGAGTAAAGTCTCCACAAACTTGTGCATCGGCAGTTACATTTAACCTTTTAAACCTACTTAAATCAGAAATATCTACCATTTCAACATGAGTTAATCTATGTCTTCCATTGGTAGTTCCTCTCTTTTCAATTGCATTTAATGCTTCATGAACACCTCTATTACCTATTGCATGAATGTGAAAATCAAATCCTACTGATTCTAATTCTTGAATATATTTTGCAATTCTTTCTTCTGTAAAATAATTCAACCCATTATTGGTTGTTAATCCGAAAAAATCTTCTTTATAATTTGAATGCAATGCAGCTGTTGTATTGTGAGTTATACCATCTGAATACAATTTGATTTGGTTAATTTTTAATAAACTATTGTCATCATTAGAAAACAATGATTTTAATGAGGCAATTTGATCTTTATCTTTTTCTGTTGGATATGCCCATAAGCCTAAATTAAATCGAGCAGTTAATTTACCATCAGTAGCTAAATTTTTCCAAGTTTCATGTTGCTTTCTTTTCCAATAGGTTCTTGCATCTGATACTGATGTAATGCCATTTTTAGCTAATTTAGGAAGTACATAAGAAACCATTCCGTCATATTCTCCATTAGGGTTATTTACAGCTTTTACTGCTTGTTGAAAAGCTACATCTCCTGCATTATCAATTAAAATACCATTTAACCTCCCATTATCTTTCATTATTACTCCACCTTGAGGGTTGGGAGTAATATTAGTAATTCCTGCTAGTTCTAATGCTTTTGAATTTAACCACATTGAATGTGAAGTTTGTTCCATAATAATTACTGGTCTATCAGGAACAGCTTCATCAATAATAGTTAACGGACTTCTTTTTGCATCAAAAAGAGTATTTATTGAATGACCAAAACCTATTAACCATTTAACTTTTGGATTTTGTTTAGATGCTTTTTTTATTTCTGAAATATAATTTTCTGCATTCGTTTCATTTTCATTTAATTCAAAAGAGGTAGTTTTAGACCCTACTTCCATAGGGTGCATATGAACATCATGAAAGCCAGGTAATACTAATTTTCCTTTTAAATCTATTTTTTTAACATTTTTATCGGCTTTTAATGCTGCTTCTTTATTTGTTCCTATAAATACTATTTTGTTTTTTTCAATAAGCATTGCTTCAGCCCAAGGTTTTGCTTCATTAACTGTATATATTTTAGCATTAAAATATAGCTTTTGAATTGATACTTGTTGAGTGTTCATTTTTATCTCTTCTTTTTTAGTACATGATTTAGAAGTAAATAAAAAGCTAAATAATATGATTATAATTTTCATTTGTTTCATGTTGTAGGCTAATTATTAATCAGCCTTTTTTTAAAGGTATATAAATTTCTGTTTCATATTCACTTTCATTATTAGTATTTCCTTCATGTTTCGTATACTTTTCAATGAATGGTTTTTCTGAAATTTCAAACTTTGTTGTAAATAACCATCTAGTAAAAATTTTATCATACGTTTTAGAAATACTTTGATACGTTCCTATATGCTTAAATACTGCATAACATTGTTCAGGAATAGTTTTAACCTTAATTTTTTTTAGGGGTGTTTCAATAGAATCAATAACAATACAAGCGTCATAATCGTAATTAATTATTTCAGATATTATAGGTTCATCCCATATAATTCCAAAACATTCTGCTGTATTAACATCTATTTTAAGTTTAGAAGCTTCTTCTAAAAACTCTTCCCAAACTGTATCTAATTTCGTACTATAATAATCACCTTTAAAAGTTGTATATACTACTTTTTGAGCAGGTAAAACAGTAATTCTTTCTTCAAAAAAAGGCATTGTTTTTATGTTATTTTTGTTCTTCTTTTGAAATAATTCTTCTTTTTTATTTCTATACTTTGCTGGTGAAATTCCAAAGTGTTTTTTAAACGATTTACTAAATGTTTGTACATCTGAATATCCTATTTCTTCAGCAATTAGTTTAATTTCTTTTAAAGAATATACTAACATTTTTGCTCCGTTTTCCACCTTTATTCTTGTAACATAAGCACCTATAGTTTCATTATAGTATGCTTTAAATACACGCTGAAGATTCCTATATGAAAAACTCGAAAACTCTTCAAGTTCTTGAATAGAAATTTTATCATTGTATTTAGATCGTAAATAAGAAACAACTTGTTGCAACCGGTTTTTATAGAATTCTTTTGTTTCCACAATGCAAATGTATACTAGTATTACTGTTTTACTTTTGTCTTAAATTGACAACCTTTAAAATACAAAAAAAGCGATTGAAATATCAATCACTTTTTTAAATTAGTATAAACAATAAATTATAGCTTACTTTTTTAAGACTTTTAATGATGTTTTATCATTTATTATTAAAACATATAATCCTTTTTCTAAATCATTTAATTGTATTACTTTTTTTATTCCTTTTCTTATTTTTTTTCCTGTAATATCATACAGTTTCCAATTCAATTTTTCAGTAATCCCTTTTATTACAATAACATCACTTGTTGGGTTTGGATACACTTTTATTTTTGTTGAACTAAGATCAATGTCTTCATTACTTAATACTGAATTATTAGAGGCTCCTGGGGTTGGTTTAGTAAAAGTAACATAGTCAGTACTTCCATCAATTTTTGCCCCATAAGAAGAATCTGTATCAATATCTGTAAAAGAAATTTCTTGAATTTTTTTAGTTGCATCAGGTGCTGTTAATATTACTTGATCTGTACCTTTTAGTTTAAAGCCTAAATGATTTTCTCCTTGATCAATATCTTTATCAGCCCATAATAACAAAAAACCTTTTGCTTTAATAGTTGTTTTACTAACATTAGTATTTGGGATTTTCCACTTTAATGGTTCTGAAGGATTATCAGATACATAATAACCTGCTAAATTTACCGGTTTATCATTTGGATTATAAACTTCAATCCAATCGTCAAACTCTCCTTTTTCATCAGCAATAGTTGTGTCATTTTTTCCCTGCACCTCGTTTATAACTAAATTAGTTGGTGATGATGTTACTGGTTCAAAAACTGCTTTAATTCTAGAATTTGTAGAAAAAACTGGAGAAATATTTAAATCTGTACTTGTAAAATCTCCTTCCCATCGAACAAATTTATATCCTGGTAAAGCTTCAGCAGAAAAATGAATAGGTATATTTTTAAAATATGTTCCAGTAAATGTTTCTTTAACAGATTTCACATTATGAACTCTTATAATTCCTTTTGTTATATCTGAACTCTCATAAGTTACTAGTATTGGATCTTCTAGTGAGTATTCATTTTTTATTCTATTGAAAATATTAGTATCTAATCTTCCTTTTATATCTTTTCTAAGTGCTTCTACATTATTTTTCCATTCAGTTAAATTTGCAAAAGGAGGTTTATTGTATTTATTATAACCTTGATCAACAGCTAATTTAGAATTTATAATTGCATGTGCAGGAATTTCACTTTCTAACTCCTTTTCCATTTCATTTAAAATAGTAATTGCTCGTTCTTTATTATAGATATGATTTAAAGCAGCGCTAATAAATTGTATAGCTTCTGTTTTATATGCCTCATGTGCTTTCATTTCAGAAGGAATAATTGATGATACCGGCATCGGTCCAGTTAAAGGAACATGATCTTCTCCAAGTAAACCAAAAGTAGCATCATAATCATGCATAAAATAATGATTTTCGTGTGCTGTTTTTCCTGATAAATCTTTCCAACTTCCAAAACCATATTCATTTAATTCCGCATAGCTAATTAAAAATTGAACATTTACATGATCATTAAAATTCAATATTTTATCAAATTTTTCTCTATCTGTTGTAAAAGTATATGGAATCCAATCTCTACCATTTTTTTTAAATTCTCCTTTCTTTAAATCATAATTATGTTTCACATAATCATTATCATCATCTTCTCTTACATTAATAATACCTTGATATTTTGCATTTACATATAAAACTGCAGGGCGATATCCTTCAAAAGGAAAATCCGCTAAGTTATCTTGACCTAATAACCTAGCTATAAAAGCATCTCTCATATGTGTTTCAGACCAATCTTGACTTGCATTTCTTAGTAAAAAACTCTCAAATTCATCTGTTTTTTTATTTGGGTACATTTTATAATCAAAATCATCATCTCCGTATACTCCATCGGCTTCTACTTTACCATTTAATTGAGGTTGATTTCTTGATGTTCTTCCTGACTCTCTAAAATTTGCATACTGATTAATAGCCACTGTACCATCTTTCTCTATAAAATTAAATTGAACTCTTCCATCAATTACTTCTTTCTTATTTGAATTCAAATAAGAATTATCTGACGTTAATAAAACTATTGGTAAATCATGAGTAGCTCCAATAATATAAGATCGGTTTTCAATACTACTATATTCTGTTAATGATTTAATTACTATTGTTTTTAACACTGTGTTTTTATCAACACTTATTGGTCCAGAATATAATATTGAACTCAATGATGGTTTTGTTCCATTCAATGTATAATACAATTTACCTTCTCCTTTTTTTATTATTTCTATAGTTTGATTAGCGCTATATAAACCTGTAGGTATGTTTATTTTAATATCAGAATCTAATAAAGTAAATGCAGAACTATCTGTATTTTCTGAACTTGGCGTTGGTTTATTCATAAAAGAATAAGAGCCATCAACTAAACGACCATAAGAAACATCATTTTGAATTAAAGGGTATTCTATTTTATGTATTTCTGAGCCATCTTTTTTAGAAAGTATAATTTCTTCTCCAGTAGTTGATAACTTAAAATTGGTACTTAAACCAGAATTTGTATTATCTGCTATTATTAATAAAAAACCATTAGCTAATATTTTTGTTCCTGAAGGAATAGTCCACTTTTTTAAGTTCTCTTTGTCATCAGTTAAAAAATAACCACTAAGGTCAATTGATGAACTTGTTGTATTTTTTAATTCAATCCAATCAGAGTATTCTCCTGTTTTTGGATTTTTATAAGTACTTGAATTTTTTGCTTGAATTTCATTAATAACTATTTCTTGTGCAGTTAATAAAGAAGTAGTAGTTAATAATAGTAATGCTAAAAAATAATATTGTTTCATATAGTTAGTTTTTTATAATGATGTACCACTATTAAGTGATTCACTAATTACAATACGTCTAACTAAAATTTTACCCTATGCTAAAAACAAAAAACTGCTAAAAATAATTTTTAGCAGTTTTTATAATGTTTAAACTTATTTTATTTTTTAATAAATATTTTATGCTCTTTTTTGTTTCTATTTATAATTTGTAAAATATAAGTTCCGTTTTCTAAATTTTCTATATTAAGTCTGATTTTTTGACTATTAATATTTCTTTTTTCTGTAATATTTTTACCTGTAATATCTAATATTTGAATTTCAATATTTGAATTTTTAATTACAGTTTTATTACTTAAAGTAATTATTAATTCACGACTAACAGGGTTTGGATATATTGTAGTTTCATCTAACTGTATATCAGAATTAGTAAGCCTTGCCTGAGCATTAGAATTAATACTTACAGTATAATCTTCTACTTCACCATCTCCTATACTACCACATGAATTAGGAGCTGTATTATATTTCATTGATACTCGCATTCTTGTATTTCCAGATTTTGCACTTGCTGGTACTTCTATTGTTCCAGTTACTGCAGTCGTTGATCCAGATCCTGCATCAAAAGCTACTTCATCTGTTCCAAAAGTTCCATCTTGATTATAATCTATCCATACTTTAAAATACTCTTTATAAGCAGTTCCTGAATGCCCTGGTGTTAACGTTATTTCTGTTGAAGAACCAGTTCCTAATGATATTGTTTTAGATGTAAAATCTGAATATTTTTGAGCATCTGAATTATTTATAAAACTACCTACTTTTACTCCTGAAATCCATTCATACTGTACTCGTGTTCCTGCTGATTCACAATAGGTAATTGGATTTGGATTTGTAGACCCTGAAATATTTACAGTATAATCTTCTACTTCACCATCTCCAACACTACCACATGGATTTGGAGCAGCATTATACTTCATCGATACTCGCATTCTTGTATTTCCAGATTTTGCGCTTGCTGGTACTTCTATTGTTCCAGTTACTGCTGTTGCTGATGCTGACCCTGCATCAAAAGCTACCTCATCTGTTCCAAAAGTTCCATCTTGATTATAATCTATCCAAACCTTAAAATATTCTTTATAAGCAGAACCTGAATGTCCAGGTGTTAACGTTATTTCTGTTGAAGAACCTCCTGGTAATGTTATGGTTTTTGATGTAAAATCTGAATATTTTTGAGCGTCAGAGTTATTTATAAAACTACCTACTTTTACTCCTGAAATCCATTCGTATTGTACTCGTGTTCCTGCGGATTCACAATAAGTAATGTTTGAATTTTTAGTTACTGTAATATACCCTTCTTTTGTCATTGTATTACCACCACCTATATTACTAGCTGTTAACGTTACTTTAAATGTACCTTCTGAATTATATGTAATTGAAGGGTTTTGCTCAGTTGATGTAGTTGGAGTACCTCCTTCAAACGACCATGACCATCCTGTAGGACTGTTTGTAGAACTATCATTAAAAATAACTGCTGTTCCTTCTGTAATTGTAGTTGAATTTGCTTCAAAATTAGCAACTGGTGCTTGTACTGTTGTTCCTGTAAGATTAACTGTATAATCTTCTATATCAGCTTCCACTATTTCACCACATCTTGGCCTATCATTATTGTCGTATGAATAATATCGAATTACTCTCATTAAAGATGTTCCGTTTGAATAAATTTTAGGAACAGTTATATTTCCATTTAATACCATATCTGGAGTATCTGAAGCTACTGCTCTTCTTTCATAAGCTATTTCATTATCAGAAAATTCATTGTTTCTGTTCCAGTCAATCCAAACAACTAAATTAGTTCCTGCTTCACTAGTTGCATTTGTAATTTGTTGATATGTTGTTAACTCAATAGGGTATGTTTGTCCTTGTATTAAACTTGTAGATAAACTAGTGAAATCACCATATCCCGTTCCACCTTTTTCTGTTACATTGTTAATATCACCAAACACAACTTTTGTTACATCATTTCTTCGTGGATAGGTTCCTCTTCTTGAAACTTGACAATACTCTGTTGGATGTGGATTAACTTTTAATGATTTTTCAATACTTTGTGAAACACTTCCTTTTTTAACGGTTAATTTCACTTTAAAAGTACCTACATTTTCATAATAAATACTAGGTGGAGTTTTACCATTAAATGTAGCTGGAACTCCTCCTTCAAATTCCCAATTCCATGAATCTGGTTCTCTAGTAGAAGCATCTGTTACCACCAATAATTCTTTGGCAGAAATACTCTCAGGCATTTCAAATTTAGCTACTGGATATATTGGATTAGAATTTGAAATATTAATAGTATAATCTTCTACTTCACCATGTAAAAAGAAATCACAAGGAGATGGTTTAGGATTATCTGATTCTGTTTCATTTTTCATTGTTATACGTAATGTATAAGTTCCGTTTACATTTGGTAATGTTACTTCTCCTCCATAATCACTTCCTGCTGGATAAGGGTTTGACATATGAATTTGTTCTCCATTATCTTCAAAATCTTTATCTCCATTTAAATCAATCCAAATACCAAGAATATTTGTTCCTGATGTTTTTATTCCATCATCTTTTATAGAAAAATTATTTGCACCAGGACGTACTTTTATCGTTTTACTTGTAAAGTCAGTATAGTTTTGAGGGAAATCAGATTTTTGAGAAAACTGTTCAAAATTAAAAGTTCCTATTGCACTAGAATAATCATCATATTTCTCATTAATATTTGCAGCTGCATAACAATAATCATTAGGTATTTGACCTACCGTAATTGCCTCATTTGGTCTTTTGTTATAAGCTATGGCAAGTAACCTAGCTTCAAATCCGTTTGGTCTAGATTCAAATTTCATCCATCCATAGTGTAATCTTCCTGCTCGGTCTCTAAAACGTAATCCTGTATAAGTAATTTTTCCATTATGAGGAACACCAGTTCCTGATAGTCTTGGGGCATTATTAACCCCATAACCTGTAGAAACAAAACTACTTGATGCATTTACTTGCGTTCCAACATTAAGAGAAATAGGATGTAGGGTAGTAGCATCCATTGTAAATCCTTTTCCTCTAGCATTTAATACTACATATTCTCCGTTATTAGAATTATCAGTATAATGAGTTATTGAATACCTAGAATTATCACCAAAATCAAAATCTGTATCTATATAAATCCATCTATTGGTGTTACTACTATTAATCCAAGGAGTTAAATTTTCTGTACTTATGTATCTAATATCATAAGGATCAAAAAATCTAATTTGTAAGTCAAAATTCGTTTTATTGCTTGGAGTAACAGTAAATGCTGATTCATTAAATTGAATTTTTGCTAATGTACCATCACCTACAACGTGACTATTTGCAGTACCCTGTATTTTCAATTTACCTAACTTACTATTTACCTTTTGAATACTAGCTGATAATCCTGGTGGTAAATTGGTAATTGTAAAATGTATACCATTTGCTAAATTTTGAGAAGTAAAATTAGCACTACCTTCTAAAATAATATCTATTTCTTCTGAAAAAGTTCCGTTGTTAACTTCATCTTCAAAAAAAACTGGTTTTGAAAGTGCAATAGATGGTTTATCTCCTATACCTGCTTTAACAGTTGCTTCAGGGTTTTTATGCGAATAGTAATCAATAAATCGTGCTATTTTTCCATCTGAAGATACCTCAACTCTTGCCCATCCATAAAAATATTTTCCAGGAAAAGACTCTCTTTCAATTCTCATACCTACAAAGCCTCTTTTACCTTTCCATTCTTGATAAGTATTATCTAATAAAAGCCTATCTCTGTCATCATGATCCCAATTCAAATTAGGTCCAATTGTAGTACCTTCCTCAATTAATAAAACTTGTTTGCTAGCATTAACCGCCA
>JBELFC010000034.1:0-2211 GCA_042093175.1 Tenacibaculum sp.
GATAAAGGAAAGATGGTCGATTATAAAGTGACCGATATTTCTGAGCATATGTCTTTCTTAGAAATGATGGATGTATTAAATGAACAATTAATTAATCAAGGTGAAGAGCCTGTTGCTTTTGATCATGATTGTCGTGAAGGAATTTGCGGTATGTGTTCAATGTATATTAATGGAGAAGCTCATGGGCCTGATCGTGGTGTAACTACATGTCAATTACACATGCGTATGTTTAAAGATGGTGATACGATTACTATTGAGCCATGGAGAGCTGCTGCTTTTCCTGTAATAAAAGATTTAGTGGTTGATAGAAGTTCTTTTGAACGTATCCAACAATCTGGTGGTTATATTTCTGTAAATACTTCAGGAAACACTCAAGATGCTAATTCAATTCCTATTTCAAAAGAGGCTGCTGATAAAGCTATGGATGCTGCAACTTGTATTGGTTGTGGAGCATGTGTAGCAACTTGTAAAAATTCTTCTGCAATGTTGTTTGTAGGGGCTAAGGTATCTCAGTATGCTTTATTACCTCAAGGACAAGTAGAGGCTACAGAACGTGTTAAAAACATGGTAGCTCAAATGGATTTAGAAGGTTTTGGTAACTGTACTAATACAGGAGCTTGTGAAATAGAGTGTCCTAAAGGTATTTCTTTAGAAAATATTGCTCGAATGAACTCTGAGTTTTTAAAAGCAAACTTTAAAGGGTAAAAAATAACTTATTTTGAATATAAAAAAGCGAAGTTAATTAACTTCGCTTTTTTATATTCTTCACTTATTCCTAAAATTATAACGCTTAAGGACTTTTTTCTTAAGTAGATAAAAATCAGAGATACTTTTGATTTCTGTTGATTAACCAAGCATTAAAATTCGGGGGGATTGAAATGTAAAAGCAATCACAAATTCAAAGGTTTTATAGGTTTTAATAAACTTATAAAAAAAACCTGAGTGAAAACTCAGGTTTTTGTTTGTTATGTTAACTAGGTTATATCTTTAAACCTTTGTTTTGTCTTTTTTTATCGTTGAAACAAATCCTTTTATTTTAATCATTGTTCTCTTGTTTTTGGCATTTGAATAGATCGTTACCGCTTTTGAAAAACTTCCAGGTCTGTTTGTATCATAAGAAACCTCTATTTGCCCCTTTTTACCTGGCATAATCGGTTTTTCTGGTTTTTTGGGCACAGCACATCCACAAGTTGATTTAATCTCTTTAATTATTAAAGGAGCATCTCCAATATTTGTAAATTCAAATGTTCTTGTTCCTTCAGATCCTTGAGCTATCTTTCCATAATTGATAGTCTCTTTTTCAAATTTGAACTCTTGAGCTGAACTTGTTATTGATAATAGGCAAATAACTGTAAATAATAATAATGTTTTCATAATATATAAATTTAGGGTATTACTGGTTTATTTCTGTTTTAATTTTCTTAATCATATTAGCTATATTTTTATCATTAGGATCTAATTTTTGTGCTTTATTATAACTACTTAAAGCTTTATTATAATTTTTAGTGGTAAAATAAGCTTCACCTAAACTGTCAAAAACATTTGCTTTGTATGGGTACATTTTGGTGTTTAACTCAAAAACGAATACTGCCTTTTCTAGTTGATTTGAGCGTAATAATTTATACCCATAAGTGTTTAATTCTCTACTACCCTTGGTAAACTCAGCTAGCGAAGCAGCTAGTTTATTTTCTTCATTTTTTAATTCTTTTATTGTTTTTTTCTCCAGCATTTTATGTAAATACTCAACCACAATGTATTGTGGTGAATATTTTTCTCCACTTATTATAGTAAGTATGTCTCTTTCAAAATCTTGTTTTGGGTATTCTACGATACGTCCTACTTCTTTTTTGTTTTTATAAAAAATGAAAGTTGGCACTCTGTGTATATTTAATCCTTTTTCTTCTCCGTTAGGAGATGCTTTATAGGCTTCTGACTTTTTATCTACAGCAATCACCTCTAATTGACTTTTATTAAAATGAGTTTCATCAATTACTTTATAAAATTTTGGTAATTCTCGTTTACTATCTCCACACCAGCTACCATAAAAAGCTTTAATTGTATAGTTTTGAATAGAATCTTTTAATTGGTTTATGATTTTATCATTTGTTAAATAGCTATCATAATTTTTTTTAAACCATTTAAAATTTTCATTCTCAAAAGCTTTTTTGTTTGTTTTACCCAAAAGCATTGGTTTTCCTTTATTATCTTTTG
>JBELFC010000034.1:2311-20386 GCA_042093175.1 Tenacibaculum sp.
TTTTTGGAATCCAACAAAGGTCATCTTGGAATAGTAGTTTTTCTTTAGGGAAATAGTATATCAAGTAATCTTTAGTATGTGCTGACTTTTCTCCTATAAAGTAAATGTTAAGCTTGTTTTTATTCCCAATTATAAGGCTATCTTGTATTGTTTGAGTTTTTAATTTTTTTGGTTCAAAATGTAAACTATCAGGTTGAATACTATGGGATGCATTCCCTATATATTCAATATATTCTTTACTGATTTTTGTACACAAAATAGTTGCTTCTTTATGTATAAAAGCTCTTACCCCTCCTAAATAGTGAGGATGATGATGACCAAAAACAAAATACTTTATTGGTTTAGAAGGAGCTATTTTTTTTACTTCCGATATAATAAGCTCTCCGTTTTTACTGTTTAGCGGAGCTTCTGCTACTAACATAAAATCTTCAAACTCAACAACCATAACCTTATCTTCAGTATGTATTAGATTTATGAAATGAATAAAGTCATTATACTTCTCTGTTTTTATTTGAGTTTTGTTTTCCGGTTTTGAAGTAATAAACCTGTAATCATTAGGTTTGTTTAGTAGTTGGGTATTATTTGGTATTATATTTAAATTTGAAATATGTACACTATCAACTACTTTTCCATTAATTTTTTTAATTTCAATTTTACTTGGATAACTTAATGTTTTACTTTTTTTATAAGATGAGTATATATAAGAGGTAACCACATCTCCATATAATTCATCGTAGGTTAAATAGGTAATTTTATCAATCAGCTTTGTTGATTTATTGATATGTAATTCAACAGGGGTTTTATCAATGTTTATTGAGTAAATGTTACTTTCTGGGCTTGTTTTTTCGGTTAATTTATTTGTGTTTTCAACAAAATAATTAAGTAAATAAATAGGTGAGTACCTAGCAGACTTAATTAATTGCTTTAAATACATTTCATTAGTAATTGGACTTAATTCTTTGTCTCCATAATCTAAATACAATAGGGTGTTTTTATAATATTCAGTTTTAGAATAATACGTTCTTTTACGATTTGTTGTTAATGTATCATTTTTTAAAAAGCGGTTTTGATTAACCCATATATTTCCACAGATTGAATATTTTGTTTTTTCCCAAGGTTTAAAGTTGTGTCCTAGCTTATTTAGTTCTTCATTAAAAGAAAACGTAACAAGACTTTTATCTATAACTTTTCCCTGTTTGTTCCAACATTTTTTAAGAGGTGTAGTTGTTGAGAAAGACTCCATTGTTACTATTAAAACTGAAATAATTAAAAAGGGTATACTATAAATACGCACTTTTTGTTTTATGTTCAATGTTGTGTACTTGTTTCTCATATATTGGATGTAATGATCTTCACGAAAATATTACAGATCTAGCTAGTTAAAAAAAGATAAGTACCTACAACATAAAAACTTGTATTAACAACCTCAATACCGCAGTACGTACTATTTAAATAGTAGTTGATACTTGTTTTTTGATTAATGGAGCTATTTTCATACCTTCCTAAATAATTTATGCAAACACTAAAAAAACATAGTACACAAATACTAATTCATCTTCTTTTTTGGATGTTGTTTGTATTCGTCTCTTTATTTGTTTTCACTCCCTATTATTGGGCTGAAAATCCATTTTTACAGTACTTTTTTATATTGGTTGTAATAGTTTATGTTAATAACCAATTATTGCTTCCATTTTTTGTAAAGAAGAAATGGTATCTTTTGTATACTCTTTTATTTCTTTTAATTTCATTTTTAGCAACTCAATTATATTGTAATGTATTTGCACTTTGTGGTTGCTCAATTATGAAGTGTTTAAGTGATTATTTATGGCAAACTTTAGTACCGCTTATCTTTTTTGCATTTGTATGGATTTTATTCAGATATATTGATCAAACTAAGGAGGTAGAAAAGATTAAGCAAGAAAGAACAGAAATGGAATTAAAATTTTTAAAATCGCAGATAAATCCACATGTTTTGTTTAATAATTTAAATACAATTTATTCTTATTCAATTGAAAAACCGAATGAAACACCAGATTTGATTTTAAAATTATCAGATAATTTAAAACATGTTTTATACGAGAGTAATGCTAAAAAAGTTAGTTTAAAAAAGGAGATTCATTTTATTAAAAACTATATTGAGTTTCATAAAATTAGAACTGAAGGTCTTAAACATATAAATTATGAAGTATTTGTTGATAAGGATTACCATCAAATAGCTCCTTTATTACTTATAACGATTATTGAAAATGCTTTTAAGCATAGTAGTGTTAATAGTATTGTAGATATACAATTAATAGTAAAAAACAACCAATTAAAGTGTATTTGTAAAAATGATTATGATAATACTAAAAAGGTAAATGAAAATACAATAGGGTTAAATAACTTAAAAAAACGATTAGATTTATTGTACAAAGAAGATTATGAGTTGTTAGTAGAAAAGCGCGGTCAATACATTGTTACACTTATATTAAACTTAGCATAGGTAAATTATGAATTGTATTATAATAGAAGATGAAATGCCAGCGCAAAGAATTTTAAAAAATTATATTAATAAAATTCCTGATTTAACACTTCTTGATAATTTTCAGACAGCTACGAATGCTAATGAGTTTTTTAAAAAAGAAACTGTTGATCTTGTGTTGTTAGATATAAATTTACCAGATATATCTGGGTTAGATTTTATTAAAACTATTAAAAATCCACCAAAAATTATCATGACAACAGCTTACCCAGATTATGCTGTAGATAGTTTTGAACTGGATACCATTGTTGATTATTTAGTGAAACCTTTTTCTTTTGATCGGTTTTTGAAGGCAATTAATAAAGCTGAAAATCGAATTAATCATCAGGAAAAAACACAAAAAAAAGCAATTTTTTTAAATATAGACAAAACAATACATAAACTATATGTAGAAGATATATTATATATAGAATCTGACAGAAATTATGTTACATTTTTCACTCAAAATAAAAAGTTAAGTATTATCGATTCTTTAAAAAAATGGGTTGAAGTATTAAGTTCAAAACAGTTTATTCAAATACATAAATCTTATATTATAAATATAAAAAAGATTGAAAAATACTCAGGAAGTAATGTTTTTATAAATAAGCAAAAGCTTCCGTTGGGAAGAACGTATAAAAACAGTTTCTCAGAAAGTATTAATTCTAGTAATAATTAAATAGATTTACTATGAAATATGCTTGCTTAATTCATTTTTAAATTCAATTTTTTGATCTATAAAAATAGCTAAAGATGTTGCTTTTTTAGTGAAACCATAAAAACTGTTAAATGAAATTTCATTTTTTAAGTGTAAAACTAAATTATGACCTAAAGAATTTCCAAAAGGTGAAAAATACTTAATAGTAGTTTTTTCTGGTAATTCTTTAGATGAAATTTCTATTTTTTCAATATTTTCAAAAGGTATAGTGGCTTTTGATAAAATACCAAACTTTAATACTAGTTGTTTTTTTTCAATATCAATATAACAAGGTCTTTTAGATAATGATTTCATAACTGCAATTACCTGAAGAGCAGTATAGGCACTTAAAATACCTAAAACTAATGAACCTTTAACATTACCTTGTTTCATCATAGAATGAGTAACAAACATTTCTATAATTACAACCAATAAAAAACCAAGAACTAAACTAATAGCCGTTCCTTCTTTATGATAGGTATATTCTAAATTGTCATAGCGTCGTTTTTTCCAATTTAAAAGACTATAGTAAATAACTGCAATTTCAGTAGCTAAAATAGTTCCTGCTTTTGAAGGTAAAATTTTAGTACACACCTGTTGGGACTGATCAAAAAAATCTAAAGTAGCATCATTGTTTTTTCTTATTTCTTTGGCTGATTTTCGTACAGTTATAATTATATATACTAGTAAAGAAGTTTCTAATAATGGTATTAATATTACTTGTATTCTAGATAATACTTCTAAGTTTTCTTTTGGAAGAATATAATTTGAAATAACAAAACCTAAAATAAGAACAGTTATAATAGATTTTTTAGAGATCTCTTTTTTTCTAATTAAAAAGAAATGAACTAAAGGTATAGTAATTAACAAATCGATTAGTACAAAAGGAGATAAATTGGGAGTAAAAAAAGATGATTTTACCATTACTATAAGTGATAAAATCATCAATAAAGGAATTCCGTAAACTATTAAGCTTTCTCTTGTTTTAAAAGTATTTTGCATAACACGCTTATTATTTAAATTACTACTATTAATTAGTAGATTTAAAATGTGTTTTGTTACGGTTTTTTAGGATTATTTTCTTTTATAAACTATCCCGTTTTTCATTACAAAAACAACATTTTCCATAGTGTTTATGTTTACAGTAGGGTCTTCATTTACAGCAATAATATCAGCATAAAAGCCTTTTTTTATTTGTCCAATTTCAGTATCCATTTTTAAAATTTTCGCATTGGTTATGGTTGCTGCTTGAATAGTTTCCATAGCGGGCATTCCAACTTCAACCATATACCCAAATTCTTTTCCATTATTCCCATGCTTAAAAACACCAGCATCAGTACCAAAAGCAATACCAACTCCTTTTTTATATGCCTTTGCAAAAGTTCCTTGAATTTGAGGGCCAACTTTTAAAGCTTTTGGCACTACTATGGCCGGATAAAATCCTTTTATTTTAGCTTTTTCCTCTACTTCTTTTCCAGCAGTTATTGTTGGAACCAAATACACATTGTTTTTGATCATTAAATCCATTGTTTTAGTACTCATATAAGTACCGTGTTCAATAGTTTTAACACCTCCCAAAACGGCGCGTTGCATACCTTCATCACCATGAGCATGTGCGGCTACATGCATCCCATAATCTTTGGCTGTTTCACAAATAGCTTTAATTTCTTCAATGGTAAACTGAGGGTTATCTCCACTTTTAGCAACACTTAAAACACCGCCAGTAGCTGTAATTTTAATACAATCAGCACCATTTTTATAACGTTGACGTACAGCTTTTTTTGCATCTTCAACACTATTAACCACTCCTTCTTTAGGACCAGGATTTCCTATTAAAACTCTACTACTTCCATTTGTTGGATCGGCATGACCTCCTGTGGTTGCTAATGATTTACCGGCAGTAAAAACCCTTGGCCCAGGTATTTTACCAGCGTCAATAGCTTTTCTAATAGCAATATTTACTCCAGTGCCCCCTAAATCTCTAACAGTTGTAAATCCTTTTAATAAGGTAGTTTTTGCAAAACCAACGGAATTAAAAGCAACATCAGCTTCATTTAAAATATATCTGTTTAAACGTGTTTTAGCACTAAATTCTTGCTCTATATGCACATGCATATCAATAAGTCCAGCCATAACCACTTTGTTCTTTAAATCGATTGTTTTTGCGGTTTTACTTTTTGGAGCTACATAACCATCAATAACAGTAACAATTTTATTTTGTTTAACTATAATTGTTTGTTTTTCTTTGATCCTTCCTTCTTTAGTATCAACTAATTTACCACACAATATATACGTAGTTTGTGCCTGAATTGAAATGGTTGTGATTAAAAGTATTAGTAGAAATTTTATTTTAGTCATAGTATGTTGTAGTTAATAAAACCCTAAATATAAGCTTTTAAAAAACTAAATAATAGTACTCTATAGAATTCACAAAGAAGTTTGTTTTTAATAAATTTTAATAAGAAATATGAAAATGTAAAGTGTTTTGTTTAAAATATAGATAATTTAGAAGCTGTAGTAAACTTTTCTAAAAACTGAATTCCTTTAAAAGAGTTTCCTTTTTTATTGAGTCTAGGACTCCAAACTGTAATAGCATAATGGCCAGGATGTACAGCAACTATGCCTCCACCAACACCGCTTTTACCAGGTAAACCTACCTTAAATGCAAATTCACCAGACTCATCATAAAAACCACACGTTTGCATAAGAGCATTGATTCTTTTAGATTGACTTTGTGTTAAAATTTGTTTTTTTGTATGTGGATTTATACCCTTATTAGTTAAAAACAAAAAAGTATTTGATAGTTCTTTAGTACTCATTTCAAGAGAACAGATATCAAAATAAAAGTCTAGTACTTCAGAAGGGGTATTTTGAATGTTATCAAAAGATTTTATAAAATTACATAAGGCAACATTTCTGTAACCTACTGATTTTTCTGATGTTGCTATTTTTTTTGAATAAGTTATTTTTTCTGAACCAGATAAATCTCTTACAAATGATAAAAAATCATCTTTAGGATTCTCTAATTTGCTTAATAAAATATCAGCTATAACTATAGCACCAGCATTGATAAATGGATTTCTAGGTATTCCTTTATCAGTTTCAAGTTGTATTAATGAATTGTAACTTGTGCCAGAAGGTTCAACGCCTAATCTATTCCAAATTGTTTCTCCAAGTATACTGTATGCTAAACTTAATGACAATACTTTTGAAATACTTTGAATAGAAAATTTTTCAGCAAAGTCACCTATTCCGTAATTAGAGTTACTAGTTGAAGCTATATATATACCAAATTTTTTGTTATCGATATTTTGTAGTTCAGGGATATAAGAAGCAACTTTTCCGGTATCTTCCATATCTTTTATTTCAAGGAAAAGGCGTTTTATAATAGTATCAAAACTCATTTGTTTATTCTACTTTTTTATCATGTACTTTTGTAGGTACATGATTATTCCAAACTGTTAAAATATCAGTAGCAACACTTGCACCACTTCCTGCAGCTATAGCAAATTGACTTCGCCAACCAGCAAGCGTTCCACAAACATATAATCCTTCTTTTATTAAGTGATTAAAATTGCGAAGTTGAATTCTATCTTTCATAGCATTGGCTCTAGAATGACGTTCAATATATTGTTCAAGTCCAGCAATATTAAAAGGCTTTGAATAGTTTAATGCTATTACAACGTTTTTACTGAAATATTCATTTTTATTAGTAACAATTTTATACCCTTTTTCATCGTCTAGAACAGCAACAACTTTTTCGTTTTCTATTTGAGAAACGTTTGAGTATAAGTTGTTTAATTGGTTTTTGCCTTCTGTTAAAATATCTTTACCTAAGGTGCCAGCAGGTAATCCTAACACATTATTAAATAAAGCATCTTGTAAATGCGAAGAACGTTGATGCATAATTATACCAACGTTTTTATTTTGAGCATATTCTTTTTTGTTGGCAGACCCCAAAACTAAGGCACATTGCATACCAGCAACACCACCTCCAATGATTAAAACATCAAAAACCATCTAAGCCATTAACATTTTGATATTAGCAGCAAATAATTTGACAGCAATAGCTAATAATACTACACCAAATATTTTTCTAATAATTTTAATACCATTCTGACCTATCATCTTTTCAATTTTAGCAGATGTTTTTAATACTCCATATATTAATAATACATTTAAAAGTATAGCTACTAAAATATTTTCCCAAGAATATTCAGCTCTTAAAGAAAGTAACGTTGTTAAACTACCAGGACCTGCTATTAAAGGAAAAGCAATAGGAAATACAGAGGCGTTAAGTGCTTCATCATCATCTTCTTTGTATAAAGTAATTCCTAAAATCATCTCTAAAGCAATAAAAAACAAAATAAAAGCTCCAGCTACGGCAAAAGAATGGACATCAATTCCTATAAAACCTAATAACTGTTCTCCTAAAAATAGAAATATAACCATAATAACACCAGCAATAACAGATGCTTTTTCTGATTGTATATGTCCTACTTTTTTACGTAAGTCAATAATTATGGGTATGTTACCAATAATATCGATTACCGCAAATAATACCATAAAGGCTGTAAAAATTTCTTTTAAATTAAAATTCATGATATATTGTTTTTCATCTGCAAAATTAGATAAGTAAACTTACAATCTGTTATTTTTGCAATAAATTTTACACAAACGTAATATAAGACTTTATCTTTTAGTTTGTGTAAATAATTAATTTTCAAACATAAATAATATAAAACAATATATGTTTCAACTAGGAAAAACAATTGTTTCTGAGGATCTTATAGAAAAAGAGTTTGTTTGTAATTTATCTGCTTGTAAGGGTGCTTGTTGTATTGATGGTGATGCTGGAGCTCCTTTAGATGAAGATGAAACTAAGATTTTAGAAAAAATTTATCCAACGGTAAAACCTTTTTTACGTAAAGAAGGTATTGATGCCATTGAAAAACAAGGAACGTGGATTAAAGGTGATTTTGGTGAGCTTGAAACTCCTTTAATAAATGATGCAGATTGTGCTTATGTTATTTTTGATGAAAAAAATACAGCTTTATGTGCAATTGAAGAAGCTTACAATCAAGGTCTAATCGATTGGAAAAAACCAGTGTCTTGTCATTTGTATCCAGTTAGAATAAAAGATTACAGTGAGTTTTCTGCAGTGAATTATGACAAATGGGAAATTTGTGATGATGCATGTTCTTTAGGGAAAGAGTTACAAGTTCCTGTTTATAAGTTTGTAAAACAAGCATTAGTAAGGAAGTTTGGACAAAATTGGTATGATGAACTAGAAAAGTTAGCAGAAAACCATAAAAAAAGCAGTGATTCTTAAAAGAGCCCCTTGTTAATATTTAATGAGTATTTTTTAATTAACATCTGTGTCAGCTACCTTCTTTTTTACGACCAAGAATAAATAAAGTACATTGATGGCAATTCAAGAAGTAAAAACATATAATTTTCAAAGTATATTTTCATTACAGTTAGTGGAGTTTGAAAAAGCTTGCATTGTTAATGAGCCTAAACAAGTTAATGATTATAAAATTTTTTGGATAAAAGAAGGGAAAGGAACTTATAATATCGATTTTAAAAGTTATTCTTTTAATGGAAATGTACTGTTTTTCTTGTCGCCTGGACAAGTTTTTACTGTTGATTCAGAAAAAATAAAAGAAGCATATCAATTAAGTTTCTCAAGAGATTTTTATTGTATTCAAACTCATGATACTGAAATAGCATGTAATGGTGTGTTGTTTAATAATGTTTATGAAACTCCATTTGTAACTCCGACAGATAGAGATTCTCAAAAATTAAATTTTATACTAAGTAATTTAATAGAAGAGTTTGAATTAGAAGAAACGGCACAATATGATATGCTGCAATCCTTTTTAAAGCAATTTATTATTTATTCTGTTCGAATTAAAAAAGGATATGATACTGTAAAGGAAGATTCAGAAACTAAATTATTTAAAGATTTTAGTTTATTAGTAGAACAAAATTTTAAAAAACTTCATAGCGTTACTGATTACGCTCAACGATTAGGAATATCTCCAAAATCTCTTACAAAACATTTTCAGAAAATAGGTACACAAACTCCAAGTGATTTTATTAAGAATAGAGTAATGATTGAGGCTAAAAGACAGCTTATCTATTCTTCTGAAGCAATAAAACACATTGCTTTCGATCTAGGGTTTAATGACCCAGCTTATTTTTCTCGTTTTTTTACTAAATCTGCGGGGCAATCTCCAAAGCAATTCCAAAAGGAGCAAAAATTATAAGCTCTTTCAACATTTTACTTTATAAAAAACTCGTAACACAAGGGGAAGCTACGAGTATAGAAGGGTTTTAATTATAGATAAAGAACACTTGTTAGCTTGTTTTTTACCTAGGTTAGCAAATATATAGCAAGCTGTAATCCAAAACATTAACATAGGTTAATAAACTTCTTTTTTTTAATTATTTCATACTTGTCCAAGTAACAGGAACTTTTGTCCATTTTTTAAAGTGTGTCTCCGTCGCATCTTTGTATCAGAATTAAAAACAAAGAATTATGAGAGCTGAAAATAACCAATGCCCTAACTGTTGGGGATATCAAGAGTACGACGATCAATTTCCAGAAAGAGAAATGTGTAATTGTGAAAAAACAAATTAATAAAATTTAAAATAAATAAAATTATGAGTACAAGAATTGAAACATTAAACCCAGAAACAACTACTGGAAAATCAAAAGAATTATTTGATGCTGTGCAAAGCAAATTAGGATTTATTCCAAACTTAATTAAAGTTTTTGGTAATTCACCAGCAACTTTACAAAGTTATTTAAGTTTAGGTGAATTAACAGCAAGTGGTAATTTTTCTAATAAATTCAGAGAACAGTTAGCGTTAGCAATTGCTGAAGAAAATAAATGTAATTATTGTTTATCAGCTCATACAGCAATTGGTAAAATGAATGGTTTGTCTGAAGAAGAAACTGAAGAAAATAGAAAAGGTAAAGCTTCGGAAGAAAAAGTACAGGTAGGGTTGCAATTTGCTCAAAGCATAACTAAAAATAGAGGAAATGTAACTTCAGAAGAAATTAAGGCTTTTAAAGAAGCAGGATATAATGATAGTGATGTTTTAGAAGTAGTGTTAAATGTTGTAGCAAATACATTAACTAACTACGTAAATCATATTGCAGAAACAGAAATTGATTTTCCAAAAGTTGAAGCTGGAAAATATACCGTAAAAGCATAATAAAAATAATTTAAAATTTAAGAACACATGAAAAAAGTAATAGCAATTTTAATCGTATTAGTAGGATTTGCATTTCAATCAAATGCACAAGAAGTAAAAACTGTAGCTCTAGAACAAACTAAAGGAGAATTTACACAAAAATCATTAACACTATCAGAAGGAACTTATGTTTTTGAAATAGCAAACAATAAAGTAGGTCATGATGTTGGTTTTGTATTAGCACCTAAAGGAAAAGTTGAGCAGAAAGATCATATAAAAAATGCATATGTAACTTCATTAGTAAAAAATAATGGAAAGTCTATCTCTAAAAAAGTAACTCTTAAAAAAGGAGAGTATGTTTATTTTTGTCCATTAAACCCTACACCACAATATACATTAACAGTGAAGTAATACATTGTTTACGTAGTTTTTAGTATGCCTCTTCAGTAAAATGAAGAGGTTTTTATGTATATATTATTGTTTTAAGTACGCTAGTGTTTGAAAAATAGTCGCTTACGGTATTTTTTTGAGATCATAGGTTTAAAATATTAAACTTTGAGATAGCTAAGAAAGTTAAGTAAAAGAAATATAAATCACGATATTGATTTCCCAAAAAAATAAGAGAAACAGTATGGTGCTTTGTTTGATTTGTTGATTTTTTTAGTGTCTAATTAAACGTATAAACTAAACTTAAAATTATGTCAACAGTAAACAGTCAAATTACAGATGCAGTTACCACTAGCATGGATGAAGCAAACAAATTAATGCATGATGTTAGTACTACAGAAGGGAATACTGCAAAATTAGAAGCAGATGTAAAAACAGTTAGTCAAGATCTACAAACAATAGATAACGATTTAACGATGTCTAAAACAATTAACACAAAATTAAAAGATTTAGATTCTGCATTAAGTGAAGCTGTAGAGTTATTAGAAGTAGTTTCAATAATTCCAGAAATTGGAACTGAAGCATCAGAGTTGAAAAACGTATTATCAACGTTTAAAAAACCTATAGATGAGGCTCTTGATGTTTCTAATAAAGTAGAAAAAGTAGTTGCACCAATTAGAAATGCTATTGAAAAAGTTGAGCCTAAAGTAAAACAAATTGACGAGGTGTTATTAAAATTAATGAATGCTGAAAATCAGTTTATAACTACTTTAGGAGGTGCAATAAATTGTATTAATAGTCTTCCAAATTCAACAGTTAAAACGGAGTTAGTAAACGAAATTGATATAGCTTCAGGTAAGGTTGATCCAGTAGTTTTAACATTTGACGATGCTCAAATAAAAATTTTAAATGGTATAGCTGAAGCTACTGAGGAAGTTGAGAAAATTAAACACTTAGTAATGGGGTTAGTAAGTCTAGAAAATCAAATTAATGCAGTGATGAATGTTTTAAACCCTTTAATTTCTGCTTTAAACTCAGTTAAAAATGTATTAAGTCATACAATACGTGTTCCTTATGGAGGATATCCTAAAGTTTGTTATAAACATGTTTTAGGAGTAAAAGTGCCTTATCCATGTGGTTGGCATACGGTTTATTTTTCATTCAGTGTAGAGCAAATTATAAAAGGTGGATTGAGTGTTATTGGGCCAGTTATGGACTTGTTAAATAAAGCGATGAATGCAGTTTTACAACCAGTATTAAGAGCATTAAACTTAAATATACATTTACCATCTATACCAGGGTTGAGTATTCTTAATGATTTATCTGAAGATTTAAATTCATTTGTTATGAAAGCAATTGATCCTGTAAACAACCTTGTAAATGAACTAAATGTTTTTGAAAATATATACAATGATGTTGAAGGTTTTATTGCTGAAGTTGAAAAGATAAACAAAGCTTGTACAGTACAATTAAAATAATTTTTTTGATAATGTATTAACTTGATTGTATTGCCTCATCATAAATTATGATGAGGTTTTTTTAGTATAAAAAAAGTAAGATTTTTTTATAATGAGAATAACGTTTCCTCGTTTATTATTTGATTATAAATGCCGTTTATTTTTTGATACATAGAAGAGAAAAATAATTTTCGATCCACTTCGGCATTTCCTGATATTTTTTTTGATAATTGAATTTTTTTATTAAATGCACTAATAGTTTCTTCGCAAATAAGATTATCATCTATTCGTAAATAAGATGTTCTTATGTAGGGGATTAGAAGTGTTTTTGTTTTTTTTGAATTGAAAACTACAGTGTTATTTAAACAAACTAATTTACTATAATACATTTTGTTTTTTACACTTGAATTTTCATCTCTAGATTCTTTTTTAATTTTATTTTCTATACTTGTAATCATTAATTTTAATTCATCACATAATTGTATAGCTTGTTCTTGATTTATTAGTTTTACTTTATAACAATAATATATTTGATATAAGATACTATTAATTGTATGATCATCCCATATTTCTATACAATTAACCTTTTTAAACGCATTTTTAAAACAAATAGATTCATATATTAAGCTAGAAGAAATATTAAACGTTTCAAAAGCTATCTCTCCTTTTTTAGAATTTTCTTTTGAATTAGGTAAGTTTAATAAAACATATATTTGAAACCTTTGGAGTAAGCTGTTTTGAGGAAAATAATATAAGGGTATGTCTTTTGCAGCGTATAATACTTCAGAGCTTTCTAGTTTGGAAAATAGATTAACTAATTTATTACTTTTTATAAAGAAAGATTCTAGGGTGTTATTCGTTTGAAAGTTATAGTTTTTTTGAACTACTATTGATTCTTTTTCTTTAAAACTATAAATATTGTTCAATGAAACTTTGTAGAACTTGGCAAGTGAAAGAGCTTCCTTAAAAGAGAGCTCAGTTTTATGATTTATTCTTCTATAAGCCGCATCGTAGTTTATATCTAAAACGCTAGCTATTTCTTCTACTAGAGAAATGTTGTTAGGTAACTTTTGTTTAATTTGACAAAAAAAATATTCTATCTCTTCGTTCATTTGTTGTTTTTTGTAAAAAATGCAAATCTAAATTTCAAAAAATGTAATTTTTTGCGTTCTTCTTTATAGGAAATGAATTTTATTTGTACTATGATAGAGTATACTTTTTGAAGGGTGTATATTCTTTCTTATAGAGATTTTTGTATGTATTGCAAGAATTAATTTAATGATAGTCTTCTCTTTTAAGGGAAGACTATTTCTGTTTATAAAACTAGCATAATAATAGTTTGGTTGCTAGCAATATACGAAAAAATAAAATTATGATAGTATTACTCCTCTCTTATTAAAAGGTTGAATTATTTGTAAATTACTCTCTTTTATTGTGTCTTTTTTAAAAGTAAATGTTTTGTCTTGTAGTGTGTTTTTTTCAAAGAAAGTTACTTGAAAACGATTGTCTAAAGCAAATAATTCTGGTTGAATTAATTCAATTTTGGCAATAGAATTACTTGGTAAAAGATCTATTTTTTTACGAAAAACGGAAGTGGTTTTAGTTTCTGAAAATCCTTGGGAAACAATAACAACCATTTCAATAGCAATGTCTTTTTTATTGATGATATAAACGTTCCAGTCATCAGTTTTATGAACTTCATTGTGTTCTAAAACAATTGCCATTTCTACACCTGAAACTTCTGGTATTTGTATGTCTTTTTTCAAGGTAATAAATTTTTAACCTTAATCTAAAAAAGTTGTAAAGTATATACCTATACCTTACAACTTTTAAGGTTTTATTTTTAATAAAATTAAATGATAGATTTAAATTGCTCTAAAAAGCGTTTGTCATTTTCATAGAACATACGAATGTCTGGAATTTGATATAAAAGCATTGCAATACGTTCAATTCCCATTCCAAAAGCATAACCAGAATATTTAGTAGGATCTATATTACAGTTCTTTAAAACATTAGGATCAACCATACCACATCCCATGATTTCTAACCATCCGGTACCTTTAGTAATTCTGTAATCAGTTTCAGTTTCAAGTCCCCAATAAATATCCACTTCAGCACTAGGCTCAGTAAAAGGAAAATAAGAAGGACGTAAACGTATTTTAGATTTACCAAACATCTCTTTAGTGAAATACAATAAAGTTTGTTTTAAATCTGCAAAAGAAACATCAGTATCAATATACAAACCTTCTACTTGGTGAAAAATGCAATGCGCTCTGGCAGAAATATCTTCATTACGGAATACTCTTCCTGGAGAAATTGTTCTAATAGGAGGTTCGTTATTTTCCATGTAACGAACTTGCACTGATGAGGTGTGTGTTCTTAATAAAGTATCAGGGTTCTTATCTATAAAAAACGTATCCTGCATATCACGAGCAGGATGATACTCAGGTAAATTTAAAGCGGTAAAGTTATGCCAATCATCTTCGATTTCAGGTCCCTCAGAAACGGTAAAACCAATTCTATTAAAAACCTCAATAATTTTGTTTTTTACTAAAGAAATAGGATGACGTGATCCTAATTCTATAGATTCAGAAGGACGAGTTAAATCGCCATAAATTCCTTTGTCTTCAATAGCACTATCTAAGGCATCATTTAACTCAGCAACTTTACCTTCAGCAGATTTTTTTAGATTGTTTAAAGCTTGTCCAAAATCTTTACGTAATTCAGTATCAACATTTTTAAACTCTGCAAATAAATCTTTTAATAATCCTTTGCTTCCTAAATATTTAATTCTGAACGTTTCAACTTCTTCTTTAGACGTTGCTTTAAAAGCTTTTACGTCGCCAATCAATTCCTTTACCTTATCTAACATTATTTATTAATCCAAAAAAATTAAGTTGCAAATTTAAGCTTTTTTAGTTAAAAAATGAGGAGATTTCACCTAATAACGAAAACGATGTAGAAAAGTGAAAAATAAAGTACAAAATCAAATTTAAGAAATTGTAAATTAATTATATTTGCCAAGTAAAATTGTTAAAATTATAATAACACAACAATTAATTTATGGAATCTAAAATAAATGCTTTTATGGATTACGTTAAGGAACGTAATGCATACGAACCAGAGTTTTTGCAAGCTGTACATGAAGTAGCAGAAACTGTAATTCCGTTTATAGAAAACAATCCAAAATACCAAGGAAAAAAATTATTAGAGCGTATGGTTGAGCCAGAACGTACTTTAATGTTTAGAGTGCCTTGGGTAGATGATAATGGAGAAACTCAAGTAAACAGAGGTTATAGAGTAGAGTTTAACTCTGCAATTGGTCCATATAAAGGAGGGCTACGTTTTCACCCTTCAGTAAACTTATCAATCTTAAAGTTTTTAGGATTTGAACAAGTTTTTAAAAACTCATTAACTACATTACCAATGGGTGGTGGAAAAGGTGGGGCTGATTTTAACCCTAAAGGAAAATCAGACAACGAAGTGATGAAGTTTTGTCAATCTTTTATGACTGAATTATCTCGTCATATTGGAGCAAATACTGATGTTCCTGCAGGAGATATTGGTGTTGGAGGAAGGGAAATCGGATTTATGTTTGGTCAATACAAACGTTTACGTAATGAATTTACTGGAGTTTTAACAGGAAAAGGAGCTTCTTGGGGAGGTTCTTTAATTCGTCCAGAAGCAACAGGTTATGGAGATGTTTATTTCGCTGAAAATATGTTGAACTTTAAAGGAGATTCTTTTAAGGGGAAAACAGTTGCAGTTTCAGGTTCAGGAAATGTAGCCCAATATGCAACTGAAAAAGCAACTCAACTGGGTGCTAAGGTTGTAACATTGTCTGATTCTTCAGGATATATTTATGATGAAGAAGGAATAGATGCTGAGAAATTAGCATTTGTTATGGAAATTAAAAATGTTCGTCGTGGTAGAATTGGTGAATATGTTGAGAAATATCCATCAGCTAAGTTCTTTGCTAAAGAAAGACCTTGGGGTGTTAAATGTGATGTAGCTTTACCATGTGCAACTCAAAATGAGTTAAACGGAGAGGAAGCAAAAACATTAGTAGCTAATGGGTGTATATGTGTTGCTGAAGGAGCTAATATGCCATCAACACCAGAAGCAATTGAAGTATTTCAAGAAGCAAAAATTTTATTTGCTCCAGGTAAAGCTTCAAATGCAGGAGGAGTAGCAACTTCTGGTTTAGAAATGTCTCAAAACTCGTTACGTTTGTCTTGGACACGTGAAGAAGTAGATAGTAAATTACATGGAATTATGAATAGTATTCATGAAGCGTGTGTAAAATACGGAACGCAAGAAGACGGATATGTAGATTACGTTAAAGGAGCTAATGTTGCAGGTTTTGTAAAAGTTGCAGACGCAATGTTAGATCAAGGAGTAGTGTAAGTTTATATACTACAAACAATACTAAAAAGCCTTATAGATTTTAATCTGTAAGGCTTTTTTATGTAAAAGTATTTAGGGGTTATAAAAAAGAACCTTGTTAAGAAAAAAAATCAATTTTCACATTCCGTTATAATATGTATCTTTACTGATTAAGAGAAGATTCTGGAGTGGAATTTTATCTAGCTAAAAATCAATAATATAAAGTGTTTTTTGATACTGAAAGTATTCAGGTTTAAAAAGCATTCTAAAAACATACATATAAATTATGAGTTGTAGCGGTTGCTCAACTAACAAAGATGGCGTTCCTAAGGGATGTAAAAGCAATGGAAATTGTGCTACAGGATCTTGTGGAAGTGGAAATAAACTAGCTGTTTTTGATTGGTTATCAAATATGACTTTGCCAACTGGTGAAGCACCTTTTAATATTTACGAAGTACGTTTTAAAAACGGAAGAAAACACTTTTACAAAAACTTAGAGAAATTAACTATTTCTATGGGGGATATAGTAGCTGTAGAAGGAACTTCAGGACATGATGTCGGAATAGTTTCTTTAGCAGGTGAACTAGTGAAAGTACAAATGAAAAAAAGAAAAATTGAGTCAGATGGTGAAGAGGTAAAAAAAATCTATAGAAAAGCTTCTCAAAAAGATATTGATGTTTGGCATAATGCCAGACAAAGAGAACAGGAAACTCAAAGGAAAGGAAGAGAAATCATTAGTAAATTAGGATTAAAAATGAAGTTGTCTGATGTCGAGTATCAAGGAGATGGTACCAAGGCAACTTTTTACTATACTGCTGATGATAGGGTAGATTTCCGTCAATTAATTCGTGATTTGGCAAGTGCTTTTTCTATTAGAGTAGAAATGCGCCAAGTAGGAATGCGTCAAGAAGCTGCTAGATTAGGTGGTATCGGTTCTTGTGGAAGAGAATTGTGTTGTTCAACATGGTTAACAGATTTTAGAAAAGTTAATACAGCTGCAGCACGTTACCAACAGTTATCTTTAAATCCATTAAAATTAGCAGGTCAGTGTGGTAAATTAAAATGTTGTTTAAATTTTGAGTTAGATACTTATTTAGACGCATTAAAAAAGTTTCCTAAACAAGATTTGGTACTTAAAACAGAAAAAGGTGATGCTGTTTTTGTAAAGATGGATATTTTTAAAGGGTTACTTTGGTATACATACAAAGAAGAGAGTTTCAAATGGTATAGAATATCATTAGAGCAAACTCAAGAAATTATCGAACTTAATGCCAATAATGAATTAGCTTCTCCGTTAGAAGAATATGAATCAGAAATTGTAGAAGAACCAAAAGTTGATTTTGAAAATGTGGTTGGACAAGATAGCTTAACACGTTTTGATGCTCCAAAAAAACCAAGAAGAAACAAAAGAAGAGGTAAAAGAATTAGTAACAACAAAGCAA
>JBELFC010000034.1:20486-25305 GCA_042093175.1 Tenacibaculum sp.
ATCAGATAATAGAAAGCCAAGACCAAATAGATCTAAAAATAATAATAAGTCAAAAGGAGGAGAGGTAAAGCAGAAAACAAATCCTAACCAACAAAAAAGAGTACAAGGCACTAAACCAAAAGGAGAGGTAAAGAAGAATCCTAATCAGCAAAAAAGCAATCAGGTAGCTAAACCTAAACCAAAGGGAGGAGTAAAGAAGAATCCTAATCAACAAAAAAGAGCCCAAGGAGCTAAACCAAGAGGAGAAGTAAAAAAGAACCCCAACCAACAAAAAAGAACCCCTGAGAATAAAGCTAAGGATGCTAATCCTAATCAAAAAAAGGCTACAGGAAATAAGCCAAATAATCAAAGAAGAAGAAATAATAAAAAAGGGAATAATAACGGTAATAAAAATGCTGAAGATAACAAATAGAAGTAGTGTAATAGGAGTACTCTTTATAGTAACTTTTTTATTCACTTCATGTGATAAAAAAAGAATTTTTGATGAATATTTACCAATATCAAATCAAAAATGGAGTAAACACAATACATTACAGTTTGCTTTTACAGCAACAGATACTTTACAAAAACATAATCTTTTTATTAATGTTAGAAATAATAAAGATTATCCTTTTAGTAACTTATTTTTAATTGCTCAGATGAATTTCCCTGACGGAAATGTAATTACTGATACTTTAGAGTACGATATGGCTGATGGAGCTGGGAGGTTTTTAGGAGATGGTACTTTAGATATTAAAGACAATAAACTTTTTTATAAAGAAAAAATAATATTTCCTGCTAAAGGAACCTATACTTTTAAAGTACGTCAATCTATGAGAAAAAATGGAAATATTGATGGAATAGAAGAGCTAGAAGGGCTTACTCATGTAGGGTTTAGAATTGAAAAAACAGAATAATGACAGAAGAAAAAACAACTAATTTTAGAAAATATATTAAATGGTTTTGGGGAATCATTTTAGGTGGATTTCTTTCTATTTGCTTACTATTTTTATTGGCATCATGGGGAGCTTTTGGACCATTACCATCGTTTGAAGAGTTAGAAAATCCTAAAAGTGATTTAGCTACAGAAGTAATTTCTATTGACGGAAAAACACTAGGAAAATATTATGTAAAAGCTAATAGAACTCCTATTCAATATAAAGACTTACCTCAAAACTTAGTAAAAGCTCTCGTTGCAACTGAAGATGAGCGCTTTTATGAACATTCAGGTATTGATTTCAGAGGTTTGGCTAGAGCTGTTTCTAAATTAGGAGCTGGAGGAGGAGCAAGTACTATCACGCAACAACTTGCTAAAAATCTTTTTACAGGAAGAGCTTCAACCAATAAAATTAAAAGAGTTCTTCAAAAACTTAAAGAATGGGTAGTTGCTGTTAAACTTGAAAGACAATATACTAAAGAGGAAATTATAACCATGTATTTAAATACACAAGGATTTCTTTTTAATGCAACAGGTATACGTTCTGCAGCACGTATTTATTTTGGAAAAGAGCCAAAAGAATTAGATATACAAGAATCTGCTATTTTGGTAGCAATGCTAAAAAACCCTAGGCAGTATAATCCACATAGAGAGCGTTCAAAAAAGAAATCTTTGCGACGTAGAAATGTTGTGTTTTCTCAAATGAAAAAAAATGGGTTATTAACTGATAAAGAAAAAGATTCATTACAAAAATTACCATTAAAAATAAGCTTTACACCAGAAAGTCATAGTGATGGTTTAGCTACTTATTTTAGAGAGAATTTGAAGCAGTTTTTGAAAAGATGGGCTAAGGATAACCCTAAAGCAAATGGAGAGTCTTACAATATTTATAAAGACGGACTAAAAGTATATGTTACTATTGATTCTCGTATGCAAAAATATGCAGAAGAAGCTTTAACAACACACATGGCCAATTTGCAATCTTTTTTTAATAAAGAGCAAAAGAATAATAAAACAGCTCCTTTTTATGATTTAGAAAAGTCTGAAATAGCTAGTACGATACGAAGAGCTAAGCAAAACTCTAATCGTTATAAAAGAATGAAAGCTGCAGGTAAATCTGAAAAAGAAATAGATAAGGCTTTTAAAACAGAAACAGATATGCGAGTTTTTTCTTGGAAAGGAGATCGTGATACTGTAATGACACCATACGATTCAATACGTTATTATAAATATTTTTTACGTTCTGGGTTGGTATCTATTGAACCACAAACAGGACATATAAAAGCATGGGTTGGAGGAATTAACAATAAATACTTTAAGTATGATGCTGTTCAACAACAAAAGCGTCAGGTAGGTTCAACTTTTAAACCTTTTGTATATGCTACGGCCATTAATCAATTAAAAATGTCACCTTGTGATAAGTTGCCAAATACGCCTTATACAATTCCAAAAGAAAAATATGGAATGCCAAAAGATTGGACACCAAAAAACTCAAATGATAAGTATGGTGGTGAATTAACTCTAAGAGATGCATTAGCGCAATCAACAAACGTTGTTACTGCTCAATTAATAGATAAAGTGTCTCCAATAAACGTAGCTCGTTTAGCCGCCTCTGCAGGGATTAAATCCAAAATAGAAGCAAATCCATCGATAGCATTAGGAGCCATTGATTTATCATTAATTGAAATGGTAAGTGCGTATTCAACTTTTGCAAATAAAGGGTTACGTGTTAGTCCGATGATGATAACTCGTATTGAAGATAAAAACGGGACAGTATTACAAGAGTTTGTTCCTGAAACGAAAGAGGTTTTAAGTGAAGAATCTGCATATGTAATTTTAGATTTGATGAAAGGTGTTACTTTATCGGGTTCAGGAGCAAGACTTCGTTCTGCATGGACAAGAAGGAAAGAAGCAACTACAGGTTTTCCATATAAATTTACGAATCCTATTGCTGGAAAAACAGGAACTACTCAAAATCAATCTGATGGATGGTTTATGGGAATTGTTCCAAATTTAGCGACTGGAGTTTGGACTGGAGGAGAAGATAGAGCAACACATTTTTATGGTATTGGTTTAGGACAAGGTGCAACAATGTCATTACCAACTTGGGGATTGTTTATGAAAAAGTGTTATGAAGATAAAACACTAAATATTAGTAAAGAAGATTTTGAAAAACCTCCAGGAGAATTAACAATTAATATTGATTGTGAAAAAGAACCAGAAGTAAAAGAAGGAGAAGAAAAGAAAGAGGAAAAAAAGGAAGAAGAGGATACAGATTTTTAAAACAGAAACAAACAACTAATATGATTAATAAAGAAGTAAATAATGTGCAAGAAGCTGTTGATGGTGTGAGTGACGGAATGACATTAATGCTGGGAGGATTTGGATTATGTGGAATTCCGGAAAATGCTATAGCTGAACTTGTACGATTAGGAGTTAAAGAAGTAACCTGTATTTCTAATAATGCAGGTGTTGATGATTTTGGATTAGGACTATTATTACAAAATCGCCAAATAAAAAAAATGATTTCATCTTATGTTGGAGAAAATGATGAGTTTGAACGTCAAATGTTATCAGGTGAATTAGAAGTAGAGTTGACACCTCAAGGAACTTTAGCGGAAAAGTGTAGAGCTGCACAAGCAGGGTTTCCTGCGTTTTATACACCTGCAGGTTATGGTACTGAAGTAGCAGAAGGAAAAGAAACACGTGAGTTTGATGGGAAAATGTATGTTTTAGAACCAGCTTTTAAAGCAGAATATGCTTTTGTAAAAGCATGGAAAGGAGATGCAGCAGGAAATTTAGTATTTAAAGGGACTTCAAGAAACTTTAACCCGAATATGTGTGGCGCAGCAAAGATTACTGTAGCTGAGGTAGAAGAATTAGTTCCAGTTGGAGAGTTAGATCCAAATCAAATTCATATACCTGGAATTTTTGTACAACGTATTTTTCAAGGAGAAAAATATGAAAAGAGAATTGAACAACGCACAGTAAGACAAAGAAACTAATTATGGCTTTAGATAAAAACGGAATAGCAAAACGTATTGCAAAAGAGGTTAAAAACGGATATTACGTAAACTTAGGTATTGGAATACCTACATTAGTTGCTAACTTTGTTAGAGAGGATATAGAAGTAGAGTTTCAAAGTGAAAACGGAGTATTAGGTATGGGACCTTTTCCATTTGAAGGAGAAGAAGACGCTGATATTATTAATGCAGGAAAACAAACGATAACTACCATGCCTGGTGCAAGTTTTTTCGATTCAGCAACAAGTTTTTCAATGATTAGAGGAAAACATGTACATCTTACTATCTTAGGAGCAATGGAAGTAGCTGAGAATGGAGATATTGCCAATTGGAAAATACCTGGAAAGATGGTAAAAGGAATGGGTGGAGCAATGGATTTAGTAGCAAGTGCAGACAATATTATTGTAGCAATGATGCATACTAATAAGCGAGGAGAATCTAAAATCCTAAAAAAATGTTCTTTACCCTTAACTGGAGTTGGTTGTGTTACAAAGGTAGTAACGAACTTAGCAGTTTTAGAAGTAAAAGATAATACATTTCATTTGTTAGAAAGAGCCCCTGGAGTTAGTGTAGAAGAAATTCAAAATGCTACTGAAGGAACCTTGGTAATTAATGGAGATGTTCCAGAAATGGAAATTTAAAAATGACATTCATAAAAAAGTTTTATAGAGGAATATATCCCATTTTAGCGATTTTATTTATCCTTATTTTTGATAAAGGTATACAAATAGAACCATCTTGGTTGGGAATAGCAATAGCAGTTGCTTTAGCCTATTTTTTATCACCAAGAAAAAAGATTATTCAAACGCAAACAGGAGAAAAAACCCAATTAACTTGGGTTTTTCTTAAAAAACCTATTTTCTTAGATTAATGAAAATAA
>JBELFC010000035.1:0-25152 GCA_042093175.1 Tenacibaculum sp.
TTGTAAAAGGTGGAGGTTCTTTAACTGCATTACCAATTATTGAAACTCAAGCAGGTGACGTTTCTGCATATATCCCAACAAACGTAATTTCTATTACTGATGGGCAAATATTCTTAGAGTCTGATTTATTTAATTCAGGTGTACGTCCAGCAATTAACGTAGGTATTTCTGTATCTCGTGTTGGTGGTAATGCTCAAATTAAATCTATGAAAAAAGTATCTGGTACTTTAAAATTAGATCAAGCTCAATACCGTGAATTAGAAGCATTTGCTAAGTTTGGATCTGATTTAGATGCAGCTACTATGAATGTGATTTCTAAAGGACAACGTAATGTTGAAATTTTAAAGCAAGCTCAAAACGATCCTTTTACTGTTGAAGATCAAGTAGCAATCATTTATGCAGGTTCTAAAAACTTGTTAAAAGATGTGCCAGTTAAGAAAGTAAAAGAATTTGAGAAAGATTATATAGAGTACTTAAATGCTAAGCATAGAGATACTTTAGATACATTAAAAGCAGGTAAATTAACTGATGAAGTAATTGATACTTTAACAGCAGCTGCTAAAGAGATTTCAGCTAAATTTTCAGCTTAATAATAGTTAAAACAATATTCCCGCAAATTTTGCGGGAATCTTATAAATTTTAAGTGCAATTACATGGCAAACTTAAAAGAAATACGAAACAGGATTACTTCAATTAAATCAACAATGCAGATTACCTCTGCCATGAAAATGGTATCGGCTGCTAAGTTGAAAAAAGCTCAAGATGCAATTACGGCAATGCGTCCTTATTCATCTAAGCTTACTGAATTATTGCAAAGCTTAAGCGCTACTTTAGATAGTGATGCAGGTGGAGCATATTCTACGCAAAGAGAAGTAAACAAAGTGTTGTTAGTTTCAATAACCTCAAACAGAGGTTTATGTGGTGGTTTTAATTCTTCTATTATAAAAGAAACAGTTAAAACAATTAATGAAACATACAACGGAGTTACTGTTGATTTACTTACAATTGGTAAAAAAGGAAATGATATCTTATCAAAAGAAAATAATGTTATTGAAAATAGAAACGATATTTTTGATGAGTTAACTTTTGATAATGTAGCTTTAGTTGCAGAACAATTAATGGATTTATACGTAGGTGGTTCTTATGATAAAATAGAAATCATTTATAATAGATTTAAGAATGCTGCAACTCAAATACCACAAGTTGAACAGTTCTTACCTATTAAACCTATTGAAGGTGATGCAAACGTAAATTTAGATTATGTTTTTGAACCATCAAAAGAAGAAATTGTTTTAGAGTTAATTCCTAAATCATTAAAAACTCAGTTATATAAAGCTATTCGTGATTCATTTGCTGCTGAACATGGAGCTCGTATGACAGCAATGCATAAAGCAACTGATAATGCTACTGAATTACGTGACGAATTATTATTAACGTATAACAAAGCACGTCAAGCTGCAATTACTAATGAAATTTTAGAAATTGTTGGTGGTGCTGAAGCATTGAATAATTAAGAAATTATTTATCTTATATATAAAGCGAACCAACTTGGTTCGCTTTTTTTTTACAATTAAAATTGCATTATTTATGAAAACTATGAAAAACGGTATCTTATTTTTAATAACACTTTTTTTAATTGGAGCTTGTAGCTCGAATAAAAAAACTTTTACCAAAAGAAGTAGCACTAAAAATATTGTCTTTAAAACTATAGAGAAAGCTCCTGTATTTCCAGGATGTGAAGCAATAGGTTTGGAAAAAGAAAGAAGAGTTTGTTTTAATAAAATGATGCAAAAGCATGTTGTCAAAAACTTCAATTTGAATATTGCTAGCTGTTTAGAAAAGAAAAAAGTGTACAATCAAGTTACTAAAGTATATGATAGTATATGTATTAATATTCTAAAGCCTGGAAAAAAAAGAATTTATCTGCAATTTAAAATAGGTAAGGAGGGTTCTATAGAAGATATTAACGCCAGAGCTCCACACCCTAAATTAAGAGATGAAGCGATAAGAATTGCTAAATTACTTCCTCAACTTAGACCTGGATATCAAGAAGGAAAACCTGTAAGGGTTGGTTATACTATCCCCATAACTTTTAATGTCGAGTAATAAATATAAAAGTGAACCAATTTGGTTCACTTTTATATTTTAAATAGAAGACAAAATTTTGACTTCTTTTATTTTTACATTATTTTGATTTATCAAGTATATATAAACCATTAATGGAATTATTCCATGTGGTAGTCTATAAATAGCTAAGTATAAATATTGATGAAAAATACTTAATGATACATCATAACTTAGACCACTTATTATTCTTGCAAAAGCGGTGATAAAACCCCAAAAGCAAGCATATAGTAACATCACTTTTGCTACTTTAGGTATAAATAAACCAATTGCAATAATAAAGTCTAAAACCCCAGCTATAAATAATAGGTTTTTAGCGCTTGTTTCTGTTACGGGTAATATATTTAACGTCATTGTAACAAAGTTGCCTGGTAACGGATAAAAAACACCAACAGCATACATTCCATGACAAGTAAAAGCTAAAGCAATGAAAATTTTTAACTTAAATATTAATTGGTGAGTATCTCGAGTTTTTAAATAATATACTAATGCAATTGGAACTCCAAATTGAATGGTGTGCTCAAAAAACATTACCAAATGATAAAACTTCTCTTTAGTTAATAATAGCGCTAAAAGAATTAAACTTACTGAGCCTAATTTTAAAACGGAATACATCCAACGTTTAGATTTTTCGTTAATAGCTAAAGAAATTACTGCGCATAAGCTATAAAGAACTCCAGTAATTCTTGTTAAAAACTGAATTGCATGATCTGTGTTTAAATTGGTAACATATGATTGCCAAGAAATGCCAAAAATACTTGTTATAATGGGTTCTAATAGATGTTGATCCCAGAAGAAGCTTCTAAATGGGGCATCCCAGAACAAATGTTGATAAGCTCTTCCTATGAAAATAAGAAATGAACTAATTTTTAAAAGACTAAGAAGGGGTTTGTTACTCATATATTTACTTTTTGTAAAAGTAAAAAATTGAAGAAGTCCTGTTTGTTAATATAACATTAGTAAACTTTAAACCAATGGTTAGTTAAAGGTTACCTAGTTTATCATAAAATTAACTTTATAAGTTGTTGTATATTAATCAATGATGCACAAATATATTTGCTGAAATTTAATATAATAACCCCTTCACAATGAAAAACATTTTTTTAAAGCTACTATGTTTTGTAGCTATTTCTAGTTATGCTTCAAATGATAAGTATCGATTAATAATTACTGATAATCCAGCTACTACAATTATGATTGGTTGGAATCAGATTTCTGGTACAAGTCCTAAAGTGCATTATGGCACTACAGATTACGGAACAAATTGGTCAAGTTATTCAAGCTCAAAAACGGTAGATCGCTCAGTTTCTTACAAAGGAATGAGTAATACCTTTGCTAAATTGACTGGTTTAACCCCAAACACCAATTACTATTTCGTTATTAGAGATAGTCAAGGAACCAGTAGCCGTTTCTGGTTTAAAACTGCTCCTAGTAATAATCAAAAAATGTCATTCATTGCAGGAGGAGATTCTAGGAATAATAGAACTCCTAGAAGAAATGCTAACTTGTTAGTGTCAAAATTAAAACCAACAGCTGTTTTTTTTGGTGGTGATATGACTAACGGAGATTCAAGTTCAGAATGGCAAGGTTGGTTTAATGATTGGCAATATACAATAGCTACTGATGGAAGAATGTTTCCAATAATACCAGCTAGAGGAAATCATGAAGATTCAAACAATAGCATTTATAATTTATTTAATGTTTCTTCAACTAATGTATATTATGATATTACTTTTGGAAATAATTTGTATACTATTTATACATTAAATTCTGAAATTTCTGCTGGCGGAAATCAATATTCTTGGTTGAACCAAAAACTAAACGGAAATAGTTCTATATGGAAATCTGCTCAATATCATAAACCAATGAGACCTCACGTATCTTCAAAATCTGAAGGTAATGATGAATATGCGAACTGGGCTCAGTTATTTTATGATAAAGGTGTTAACTTAGTTTTTGAATCGGATTCACATACAGTTAAAACAACTTGGCCAGTGAAACCTTGTTCAGGCGGAAGTGGATGCGATGATGGTTTTATAAGAGATAATAACAATGGAACTACTTATGTTGGAGAAGGTTGTTGGGGAGCTCCATTACGCTCTTCAAATGATGCAAAAAACTGGACAAGAAATAATGGTACTTTTAATCAATTTAAATGGATTTTTGTTGAAGAATCAAAAATTGAAATTAGAACAATTAAAGTAGATAATGCAAATAATGTAGGTTCAGTAACTAATGATAATCCATTTACTACCCCTTCTAATTTAGATATTTGGAACCCATCAAATGGAAGTGTTGTAACTATTATAAACTCAAACGTGAGTTATCCAGAAGTAACTCTAACTAACCCGATTGATGGTTCAACTCATAAAGTTAATATAGCATTAACTATAAATGCGAATGCTTCGGATAGCGATGGTACAATAGCTAATGTGAAGTTTTATGTAAATGATAACTTAATAAAAACTGATACAAGTTCACCATATTCAACCAGTTGGACACCTAGTATTAATAATCAATCATATATTTTAAAAACTGTAGCAATAGATAATGATGGAAATGAAACAACATCAAAAGAAGTTTCAATCTTTGTAGGAGCGGTATCAAAAACGATAACATCAACAATTAATAGTGGAGATGATGATGCGGAACAATATCAGTCATCTGGTAAAATGTATATGAATAGTTCTGATTTAGAATTAGTGTATGATGGAAGTTCAAAAGGAAACCAGCACATTGGTTTATTATTTAGAAATTTAAACATACCTACAAATGCTACGATTACAAGTGCACACATTCAATTCACTACAGATGAAACTAACTCAGGAAATACTTCATTAGGGATAAAAATTGAAGACTCGTCAAATGCTCAAAATATAACTTCTCAAGGGTATAATATTACATCAAGATCGTATTATAATAAAACGATTAATTGGAATCCGAATTCTTGGAATACAGTTGGAGAATCTGGAGCTAATCAAAGAACACCTGAGTTAAAAGAATTAGTTCAATATATAGTAAATAAGTCTAGTTGGAATTCAGGCAACCCTATGATGTTTTATATTTCTGGAACAGGAGAACGTACAGCTGAATCCTATAACGGAAGTAGCTCTAAAGCTCCAAAATTAGTTATTACATATACAACAGGTAGTTCCGGTGGAGGAGGGAATACTCCAAAATGTGAAGATGTTTTTGTAACTCTAGTATTTGATAAATATTCAAAAGAAACATCATGGACATTGAAAAATGCTAGTAACGAAGTAGTTATGAGTGGAGAAAATTATACCCAAGGAAACGGAGAGTCAATTACGGTATCTAAGTGCTTGCCTGTTGGGTGTTATGATTTTATTATAAAAGATACTTATGGAGATGGAATTTGCTGTGATTATGGAAACGGTTCATATAAAGTAACGAAAACTGACGGTACAGTTTTGGTATCTGGTGGTAGTTTTACAAGTTCAGATACTAAACAATTTTGTTTAACGAATACTTCTGCAAGAAAAAAAGAAAAGAAAGAAACATTATTAAAATCAAAAATTACTCTTTACCCTAATCCAGCATCAAATAGATTATTCATTACTGGAGGAAAGAGTAAGGTTCTTTGGAAGGCAATAATACTTGATATTTCAGGAAAAAAAGTACTTGAAGTACCTGTAATAAATAGCTCTATAAATATTTCAAACCTAACTAATAACTCAATTTATTTTATTGAAATATTTAATGAACTTGGAGAGAATAAACTGTCAGAAAAAATAATAAAGAAATAATTTAGAATAAGAATGACTTTTAAAAAACGGATTACTAATTAATTAGTAATCCGTTTTTTATTGAGTAATTAGTTTTAAAATACTTTGCGGATCAATTCCACATTGTAGTTGTAATTCTTCAGTAGTTCCGTGATGAATAAAATTATCAGGAATTCCTAAGACTTCTATTTTTCCTTGATAGTTATAGTTTGAGGCAATTTCTAAGATAGCACTTCCAAATCCACCATTTTTGCAACCATCTTCAATAGTAATTATTCTATTAAAGGTTTTAAAAATATTTTTAAGTATTTCAATGTCTAGTGGTTTTACAAAACGCATATCATAATGAGCAACAAGATCTTTATTTTCAACGCTATATATCGCATCTGTAACATTTTTAGCTATTGTGCCAATTGATAGTATAGCTATTTTATTACCTTCTTTTAAACAAGTTGCTTTGCCAATTTCTATTTTATTAAAAGGAAGTTGCCAATTTTTGATGTTTCCTCTTCCTCTTGGATAGCGAATTGCTATTGGTTGTTTTAATTCTTTTTGAGCAGTGTATAATATATTTCGAAGTTCTATTTCGTTTCGAGGAGCAAAAATTATTAAATTAGGAATACATCGTAAGTAAGCAATGTCAAAAACACCGTGATGAGTAGCTCCATCTTCACCTACTAGTCCAGCTCTATCTAAACAAAAAATAACTGGTAAGTTTTGTAGGGCTACATCATGAATTACTTGATCATATGAACGCTGTAAAAAAGTAGAGTAAATATTACAATAAGGAACTAACCCTTCAGTAGCCATACCAGCAGCTAAAGTTACTGCATGTTGTTCAGCAATACCAACATCAAAAGTACGTTCAGGAAATTCTTCCAACATAAATTTTAATGAACTTCCAGTTAACATAGCTGGAGTAATACCTACTATTTTTTTGTTTTTATGAGCTAATTCAACAATTGTTTTTCCAAAAACATCTTGAAATTTAGTAAACTCATTTTTTTCTTTCGGTAAAACATCACCTGAAACTTTATCAAATTTACCAGGAGCATGATATTTTACTTGATTTTCTTCTGCTTGGCGTAATCCTTTTCCTTTTGTAGTAATTACATGTAAAAACTTAGGGCCTGGAACATTTTTTAAACGCTCAAGTTCTCTAAGTAAATCTTCAAAATTATGACCGTCTATAGGACCAGAATAATCAAAATTTAATGCTTCAAAAATATTATGTTGTTCAATATCATTTCTGGTAGATTTTATACGAGTTAAATAATCTTTTAATGCACCTACAGAAGGGTCAATCCCTATGGCGTTATCGTTTAAAATAACGAGTAAATTAGCATCAGTATCCCCTCCATGATTCAAGGCTTCAAATGCCATTCCGCTTGCAATAGATGCATCACCTATCACAGCAATATGATGTTTGTTTTTACCTTGTAATTTTGAAGCTATTGCCATACCTAAAGCTGCAGATATTGAAGTAGAAGAATGCCCTACACCAAAAGTATCATATTCACTTTCGCCACGTTTTGGAAATCCAGAAATTCCATGTAACTGACGATTTGTGTGGAATACATTTTTTCTGCCAGTTAATATTTTATGAACATATGCTTGGTGTCCAACATCCCAAACTAATAAATCTTCAGGAGTATTAAAAACGTAATGCAATGCAATTGTTAATTCAATTACCCCTAAGCTAGCACCTAAATGTCCTTCTTTAGTTGAAACTACATCAATAATAAAATCGCGTAATTCTTTAGCTACTGTAGGTAAATTATTTACAGTGATTTTTCTTAAATCAGAGGGATATTCGATAGTATGTAATAGGCTTTCTGACATAAAACAAATGTACAAAAAGCATTATATAACCCTACTGTAAGCATAAAACTTTGTAGTTTTGTAGAATGAGTAAATTATATGTAGTGCCAACGCCAATTGGAAACCTAGAAGATATGACTTTAAGAGCAATTAGAGTTCTTAAAGAAGTTGATGCTATTTTAGCTGAAGATACACGTACAAGTGGGAAGCTATTAAAGCATTTCGAAATTGCAACTCCAATGCAATCTCATCATATGCATAATGAACATAAAACGGTAGATACAATTATTAGGCGTTTGCAAAGTGGTGAAACTTTTGCATTGATTTCTGATGCTGGAACTCCAGCTATTTCTGATCCTGGGTTTTTACTAACACGCGCATGTATTCAGCACGAAATAGATGTTGAATGTTTGCCTGGTGCTACAGCCTTTGTTCCAGCTTTAGTTAACTCTGGTTTACCAAATGACAAGTTTGTTTTTGAAGGTTTTTTACCTGTTAAAAAAGGAAGGCAAACTCGTTTAAAATTACTTGCTGAAGAAACTAGAACGATGATATTTTATGAAAGTCCGCATAAGCTTTTAAAAACATTAACTCATTTTGGTGAATATTTTGGTAACGATAGGCAAGTGTCAGTATCTAGAGAATTAACAAAATTATTTGAAGAAACCAAACGAGGAAGCGTAGAAGAAGTGTTATCATATTATACAGTTAAACCTGCTAAAGGTGAAATAGTTATTATTGTTGATGGTAAAAAATAGATTTCTCATTTTAAGAAGAAACTAATTGATATTCTGGATACTGTTTTTGTAATAATTTTTCTGATTTTTCAGGAATAACTTTAAGGGTTATATATGTTATAATTATTGAAAAGACAATCATGAAAGAAGAAAACAAAGAAAAAAACAGTCCCATTTCAGAAAAATCTTTATTATTAGGTAAACTAAACTCGAAAACATAAAAAAGAACAAGAGTAAGACTTCCAATGCCTTGAGTTTTTATGATGTCTTCTAGCATCCATCTTTTTCCTGTTTTCTTATTTTTTTTCTTTAAGTTTTTGCTAGAGTAATATACTGCTATGGTTTGTAGTAAGCAAAGAGATAAATAGGCCGTAGTATATATGTAATACGCAAAATTTAGTTGTTGAATTTGATAAAAAGACAATAACATTAATACAGTTAAAATGATTTTAGGAAGCTTAAACCAGTCTTTAATAAATTGAATTAAAATTTTAATATATTTTTTATTTAATTGTTTTTGCTTTTCTTCAATTACATTCATAAAACCGAATATTCCAAATTTTTTAAAAGAAATGTCTCTTGCTTTTTCGAAAGATAATTGTGGTTTATTATCCCATATTTGCTCAATATCATTTGCTAAATGATCTACAAGTTCAGTTTGTACATCATAATATTCTACATAATGCTGTCGAGTAAATATATACAACTCTTCTATATGTTTTTCTGTTAGCTTTTTCATTGTGATACTTCTCTTTTTATGTTTTCAATTTTAGTGTATGCTATTTAATTTTTAGTTATTTCCATACTTATTCAAGTAAATAATTATATTTTTTTTTGATAGTTTTCATTTTTGAGATAAAGCTTTCTCCTGAGAGAAATAAACCAAAAAAAGAAATAAGCATTGTATAAAACAGGGAAGAATTCCAATCACCATTATTATTACCTAATTTTGATAAATTAAAAAATTGAAAAGCTATATTGATTATTATTCCTCCTGCTAAAGAGTATGAATGAACAATTTTTAATTTTCCAAATGTTTTTATAAACTCTCTTGTTTTTAACACATAATATGTAATATATATAATCAATAAAGTTATAGGGAAATACAAAGTGTTTATGTTTTGTGATTTACCCATGTAAAAACTAATGCTAGCGACTATGCTTAGTATAGCTAAGTTTCTTGGTTTAATTGTCTGTTGAACCATATCTTTTAAAATAAATAAAGCATCAGACCAAAACTTTTTCTTCAATATTGAATCATACCTTTTTTTTAGTTCTTCTTTTCTGCTTAACATATATTTTAAAAAATGAGTATGTAGTCGTTGGTCTTCATAAAAAGCAGGAATATTACTCACTTTATTTTCTATTTCTGAAGCAATATGATCTACCATTTCAAATCGGATGTCGATATATTCGACACCAATAGCTTCTAAAAAATTATTTATTTGCTGTACTTGTTCCTTAGTTAATTCCATTAAAAAGAGTATTTTTTCAACAATGTAAAGTGCTTTTTATAAAGCTTTATAGCTAGTTGAAACATAAATAAACTAACAACTAAAATCATTGTTTTTAATAAATCTAAACCATCATGCTTGGTTATAAAAGATCCAGAAATCATAAAAGGAAATAAAACTACAGCCAACACTTGAGTTTCATATAAAAACCTGAAAGATGTTTTTTGCTTCGTAGAATATATATGGACGTAACCTAATATGATTAATAAAGAAAGAGCATAGGATACAGTTTGAAAAGTAATGTTTACAATATCCGTAATAAGGGTTGAAACATTTAAAGAAATACTATCATTGAAACCTATTGAGAATAGCATTAGAATAAAAACACTCCATATTTTTATAGTATGAGGTTTCCCATATTTTTTCATTTTATTTATAATAAGCAAAGGTTTTACATAGCAATACCCTAAATAAATACTAGAAGAACTTTGTAAAAGAACATTCCATTTTTCAGTTGCTTTATTAAACGAATGATCAAAGTCTTTTTCAGTAAGCATAGTGCTTTCTATTTCTGAAATTATGTGGTCAAGTACTTCAACTCTAATATCTATATAATAAACCATTTTTTTATCTAGATACTTTTCTACTTGCTGTGTTTGATTTTTAGTTAGCTCCATACTTAATCTAAACTTAATTTTGGATTTACTAATTGCTGCATAGTTTTTAAAAACTCTTGCATTTCTGCTAATTTATTAGCCGTTTCTTTTGTACCGCTTTCTGTCAACTTATAGTACTTACGTAATCTGTTTCCAACTTTAGCTACTTCTACATCTAATAAGCCTTCAGCTTCTAGTTTGTGTAAAGCAGGATACAAAGCACCTTCAGTAATTTGCAATTCTCCCTTTGTTAGTTCTTTTACTTTTTGTGTTATTTCGTAGCCATACATTTTGTCATTTTGTGCTAAAAGTTTTAAAATGATGGTTTGTAATGAACCTTTATATAATTTTTGATTTCCCATTTCGTTACCTGTCTTACTGTTTTGCATTTTAAAAAACGCTTAAAACATGGTGTAAATATATACATAATTTTCTTATGTATAAAATTCTTAGGTATTATTTTATGGAAACTCTAACTATTCATTCGTTATTAGTTTGTTACTTTTGCACGATATTACTTAAAGAATGGCAAAATTTTACAAATTATCTATAAAAGAAGTTATTAAAGAAACTACAGATGCGGTTTCTATTTTATTTACAATCCCTGAAACATTAAAAGAAACCTTTTCGTTTGTAGCAGGACAATACGTTACCTTAAAGAAAGAAATAAAAAAAGAAGAAGTAAGAAGAGCGTATTCTATTTGCTCATCACCAAAAAGTGGAGAACTTAAAGTAGCTGTTAAGGCTGTAGAAAACGGTAAGTTTTCTACATATGCAACTACTGAACTTAAAGCAGGTGATGAAATAGAGGTTACTGCACCAGAAGGTAAATTTATATTGCAACCAGCAACTAATAAAAATTATATTGGATTTGCTGCAGGAAGTGGAATAACTCCTGTGCTTTCAATGATAAAATCAACATTAGAAAATTCTACTTCTACGTTTACATTGGTGTATGGAAATAAAAGTGTTGCTGATACTATTTTTTATAAAGAATTAGGTGACTTGCAACAACAATATCCTGAGCAATTTAAGTTGAATTATGTTTTTAGTAGGGAACGTAATGAACCATCGTTATTTGGTAGAATAGATAAAGGCAATGTTAATTATTTTATAAAGAATATATATAAAGAAATTTCTTTTGACGAAGCCTTTTTATGTGGTCCAGAAGAAATGATAAAAATAGCTTCTTCTGCATTAAGTGAAAATGGATTAAACGAGAATGATATTCATTTTGAGTTGTTTACAGCGTCAGTTAATGAGGAGAATCTTTCTGAAATAAAAGATGGTGAAACAGAAATTACAGTGATGTTAGATGACGAGGAAACTACTTTTACAATGAAACAAACAGATACCTTGTTAGCTGCTAGTTTACGAAATAAATTAGATGCACCCTATTCATGTCAAGGAGGTGTTTGTAGTAGTTGTATAGCTATGGTAACTGAAGGTAAAGCTGTAATGACTAAAAACTCTATATTAACAGACGATGAGTTAGAAGAAGGGTTAGTTTTAACTTGTATGGCTCATCCAACGACAGCTAAAGTAACTGTAGATTACGACGAGGTATAATTTGTTGAATACTCAAGTAGTTTAATGATGGCTATTATTTATAAATAAAAAAATTAATGGATTTTTACGATTTAAAAAATGCCTTTTTTGTAGGTGTAGTAATGTCTTTTATGATTGGTCCAGTGTTTTTTATGCTTATTAAAACAAGTATTTTAAAAGGCGCTAGAGCAGCAATTGCATTTGACATAGGTGTAATTTTAGGCGATATATTTTTTATGCTTATAGCATATTTTGGAAGTAGAAGTTTATTAGAGAAGATAAAAGATGACCCTCGATTATTTTTAATTGGGGGTTTAATATTAATTGTTTACGGATTAATAACTTACTTAGACAAAAGTAATAAAAAAGAGGTTGAAGTTTGTGAAGTAGATATCCCTGAAAGCAATAATTATTTAAAATTAGTTTTAAAAGGATTTGCTTTAAACTTTATTAATGTTGGTGTTTTAGCAGGTTGGTTAGGTATAATTGTAGTGGTTGGACCAACGTTAAATATGAATCCTAATTATATGTTTTGGTATTTCTTTACAGTAATAATTGGATATGCTTTAAGTGATTTGGGTAAAATACTTTTAGCTAAACAATTAAAAAATAAGTTAACTCCTTTAGTAATTTATAGGATAAAAAGAGGGATGGGTGTTTTATTAATTGTTTTTGGTGCGCTTATAATGCTAAAGAGCTTTATACCAAAAGATCAAATAGATAATTTATTTCAAAAAGTAGAACAAACAACTAAAAACCAATAATAACCTTAGCAATCCAAAAGTAAATTAAGATTCCAAAGATATCGTTACTTGTAGTTATAAACGGACCTGTAGCTATCGCAGGATCTATTCCTCTCTTATCTAAAAACAAAGGAATAAAAGTACCAACTAAGCCTGCTACAATAATTACAACAAAAAGCGATACAGAAATAGCACTAGCTATGTTTATATCTTGTTCAGTAATGAAAACATATATAAAAAGTAAAACAGCCAAAGCAAGTCCATTAATCATTGCTAAGGATACTTCTTTTAATAACCTATCAGTAATACTTCCTTTTACATCATCATTTGCTAAACCTTGAACTATAATAGCTGATGATTGTACACCTACATTTCCAGCCATTGCAGCTATTAAAGGAGTAAACATGAAAAGTATTGCGTTTTCTGCAATAGCATCATCAAAAAAACCCATAATTCTTGCAGCGCCTACACCACCTATTAATCCTAAAAATAACCAGGGTAAACGTGCTCTTGTTAATTGCCAAATAGTGTCATCAGCTTCAACATCTTGCGTAATTCCGGCTGCTAATTGATAATCTTTCTCAGCTTCTTCTTTAATTACATCAACAATATCATCAATAGTAATACGTCCAACTAAAACACCTAACTCGTCTATTACTGGAATTGCTTCTAAATCGTATTTACGCATAATGTTAGCAACGTCTTCAGCCTTCTCATGTACATCAACAAAATCTACTTTAGGAATATATACATCAGCAATTTTTGACCGAGTAGAGGCCATTAAAAGGTCTTTTAATGATAAACGACCTTTTAGTTTTCCATCATTATCTGTTACATAAATAGAATGAACTCTGGTAACTTCTTCTGCTTGTTTACGCATTTCTTTTACGCAAGTAAGTACATTCCAGTTTTCATTAACTTTTACTAACTCTTTAGCCATTAAACCACCAGCAGTATCTTCATCATAACGTAGAAGTTCAACGATTTCTTTAGCATGTTCTTTATCTTCAATTTTTTGAATTACCTCTTGTTTACGTTCTTCAGGTAATTCAGCAATAACATCAGCAGCATCATCTGTATCAAGTTCGTCAATTTCTTCAGCAATTTCTTTGGCTGATAATTGTTCTAGCACATTTTCACGAACATCTTCATCAACATCCATTAATACTTCAGATGTGGTTTCAGAGTCAAGCAAACGAATAATATAAACGGCTTCATCAAATGATAACTCATCTAATACTTCAGCAATATCTGCATGATGTACTTCCGCAAAAAAATTAGAAAGAGCAGTGTCTTTTTGATTTTTTATTAATTCTCGTACGTTATCAATAAGGTCTTTAGTGATCTCTAATGCCATCGTTTGCGATTTTAGACGTTAAGCTTATAAAGTCTTGTACCGACAATTGTTCGGGACGCTTCGCAAATATAGGGTCTTCTTTTAACGTAACCGAAAGATTAAAAGATTTTAAACTAGAACGAAGCATTTTCCTTCGCTGATTAAAAGCTGTTTTAACAACTCTAAAAAATAATTTTTCGTCTACAGGAAGGGTATAGTTTTCTTTTCTAGTTAAACGGATTACACCAGAATCTACTTTAGGTGGTGGATTAAAAACAGTAGGAGGAACTGTAAATAAATATTCTGCATCAAAAAAGGCTTGTGTTAATACTGATATAATACCATATACTTTACTTCCTTCTTTCTCAGCAATTCGTTTTGCTACTTCTTTTTGGAACATTCCAGAAAACTCAGGAACAAACTCACGGTTTTCAATAGCTTTAAAAACTATTTGAGAGGAAATATTATATGGAAAATTACCAATAATAGCAACCTGTTTTTTATTAAATGTTTTTGCAAAATCTTGCTTTAAAAAGTCGCCCTCAATTATGGTGAATTTTTCTGAAGTAGTATTCAGTTTTAAATGCTCTAAAGGAAATGTTTCTTTTAAATAAGTTACAGATTCTGTATCTAATTCCATAACTGTAACTTTTGGTTTCTTTTCTAACAAATACTTAGTTAGAACCCCCATTCCGGGACCAATTTCAAGTACGTCATCATATCCATTTTCTGTTAATGAATCAGCTATTTTTTTAGCAATACTTTCATCATTTAAAAAATGTTGTCCTAAATGTTTTTTAGCTCTTACTGTCATCTTCTTTTGAAATAAAAGATTATTGATAAACATAAAAGGAAAATCTTTATGCTATTAATAATCCAAGTTCTACTACTCGTTCTTTATTTGGGGCTTTTTTAATGAAAAAGTAATTATCAACGCTCCTAATCCAAATCCACCAAAAAAACCTCCAATTGTTTCCCAAGGTTCAACACCATAGTAAAAGTAGGTTACTAAAGCACCTAAAACTATAAAAAAAACACTTAAAAAAAGAATTGTGTTTCTATTTTGATAAATTTTATTTTGCATTTTTAATTACTATTCACAGTAGGGTAAAACTCGTTAATTACTTTTAACTCTGTTCTAAAAGCTAACATTTTGTCTGCAAATTTCTTCATGCCATCAGTGCGAAGTTTATTTGCGTCGTGTTTATAGTAGTTATCTAAATCTTCTCTTGTTTTTGCGGTGTATTGGATAGAAAATGTAGCGCCCCCCATTTCTTCTTCTACTAAAACCTGTGTCATTTTTGCACTTATAAACCTACCAGTAGCTAGTACTTCAGGTATGTGTTTTTCTATCCAAACAAGCCATTCACTAAGAATGCTTTCATCTACATTTATTGTTACGTTATATATATACATAATTTGTAAAATACGATATCAATATAACACTATAGTTAAGATAATCTTTTATAGTTGTTATGTATGATATATTAGTTAATTAAATATTATCTCCCCTTAATTTTCTATATTTCTTTCTAGCGTCAACTAAGTAAATGCTAGAAGCGTGGTCAAAAATAATCTTTTGGTAGTATTCAGAAGCTTTTTTTGGATTATTTAATTGGTTATTATATAACTCTCCTAGTTCATATAAGCTATTATCTACTAAGATTCCTTCTGGATTTAATTGTAAAATTTTTATAAAATTATCAATAGCTTTTGCATACTCTTTTTGTTTTACAAAGAGTTTAGCTTGTTTGTAAAGGGCTTCATCTTCAATAGGCTGACTTTTATAATTTACTATTATTTCAGATAATAAGTCTATCGCCTCTTTGTTTTTATTTTGATAAGCCAATAAATCTGCTTTTGCGTATTCTTTTAATCCAGTAGATATACTGTCTTTAGATTGATTGTCTGAGATTGTTAAAAAAAGCTCAGCAGCATCATTTGCTATAAGCTGAGTTGCTGATCCTTTAAGTATTTTTAATTGTGCTTTAGCCCATTTAAAATCATTTTTAAAATATGAAGCCTGAGCTACTTTAAAACGTGCTTCTTGTGCTAAAAAGTGATTTTTAAATTGAGTTTGTACTTGTGAAAAATAAATAAGGGCTTTATTAAATTTTTTAGTAAAAACTAATATTTCACCTAGTTTAAGTTTTACAGAAGCTTTTGTAAACTTAGAATTTGCAAAATTCATAGCTTTTTCTAAAACTTGAATTCCTTTTTCAGGATTGTTATTAGTAAAAGTTAAAAAATCAGCATAAGCTAGTTGAATAAATAGCGTATTTCTATTTGAGCCAAATTTTGTAAATATTTGTTGAAATTTTTCTTCAATGCTAGGTTGATTAGTAACAATATCAACTTGTAAATTCATGTAAATAGCTCTGAATTTATCACTTGGGTAATTAGTTTTTTCTATTACAATGCCAAAACATTCTTTAGCAGTTTCATAATCTTTATTTTCAAAAGCTATTTTACCTAATTTTTTTATTCCTGATAAATTATCTGCATCTCTAGCAAGTAAAGCCTTATGCTGTATTAAAGCTTTTTGATATTGTTTTTGCTTAATAAATAACCAAGCTAGTAAATCATTCCAGATGTTTTTAGGATTACTAATTGATTTTTTTAAAATTGACTTTTTTAATAATGTATTATTTTCATTCTCGCTATCGTCATTAATATATTTACTTGCGTAACGTTTAATGTTGTTAAGGTATTTTTCGTTTCTATCAATTAAATCTACATAAGAGTCAAACATCTTTTCAAAATCACCCTTTTCTCCATAAATTTGTGCAAGTTGAAACCCATAATTAGCTTTTGGGTTATTGTTCATAATACTATTATAAGCTTTTAAAGCATAATCTAATTTATTATAGTTCTTAAATAAATTAGCTATTATACCTCCATACCCACTATTATTTTTAATTGATTCTAATGCATTTTGATACTGCTCATCAGCTTTATTTATTTCTTGCTTACGTTCAAAATTATAGCCTAACATTACATATGTATAAGTTTGTTTAGGGTATTTTTTTAGCTTTTTGGTAAGTAAAGATTCAGCAACTAAAAACTGATTTGTTTCTTGATAACAACTAATTAACCTTTTAAGGTAAGTGGTGTTATAAGGGCTTTTATTATGTAATTCTTTATATAATTGTATTGCTTTTTCATACTCACCATTTCTAAAATAATTTTCAGCAATTATAAAACCGTTTTGTTGAGAGTAACAAAATAGATTGTAAATAAGAAAAGTAAATAGGAAGATAAATTTTTTCATTAAAAATTAGATGTATTTATTTTGTAATACAATTTGTACAAACTTCTTAAAAAAAGACCATATAATCAAAGAATTAGCCTTTTTAAAGTTTAGTAAATAGTGGGTTTTTTTGTTAAAAATTCATTAAAAACATGTTTTTTGTTAAAACCTTTGTAACATTTTGGCACGAACTTTGTCTTACTAGTAAAAGAACTAAACAAATATATAGTATGAAAAACTTATCTATACAATACGACTCAGCAAAAGAAAGAGCAAATGAATTCATGAAGAAAGGTCAAATACCTCAATATTTCGAAGCGCTTTTAGAAATGAATAAATGCAAAAAAATAATGACAGCTATTATAGCAAATTAAAAAAGTAAGTTTCAAACTTGAAACTTACTTTTTTTAGTATAATTATTTCTTTACAATTTAGTCAATCATATCAAATCCACAATACGGGACTAAAACATCAGGAATTTTAATTCCATCTTCTGTTTGATAGTTTTCTAATATACCAGCTAAAACTCTTGGTAAGGCTAATGAACTACCATTAAGAGTATGTACCAGTTGGCTTTTTCCATCACTGTTCTTGAAACGTAATTTTAAGCGATTAGCTTGATATGTTTCAAAATTTGAAGCAGAACTAATTTCTAGCCAACGCTTTTGTGCAGTTGAATATAGCTCAAAATCGAAAGTTAAGGCTGCAACAAATCCAGTATCTCCTCCACATAAACGTAAAATTCTGTATGGTAATTTTAGTTCACGTAAAATTTCTTTAATATGATCTACCATCCCGTTTAATGCATTGTATGAATTATCTGGGTGTTCAATTCTTACAATTTCTACCTTGTCAAATTGATGTAAACGATTTAACCCTCGTACATGAGCACCATAACTTCCAGCTTCTCTTCGAAAGCAAGGTGTATAGCCTGTATATTGAATAGGCAAATCAGCTTCTTTTACTAAATCATTTCTATGAATATTTGTAATTGGCACTTCAGCCGTAGGAATCAAATATAAATCATCTACAGAAGCATGGTACATTTGTCCTTCTTTATCTGGCAATTGACCAGTAGCTATTCCTGAAGCCTCATTAACTAAATGAGGTACTTGAACCTCTTTATAGCCAGCTTTAATATTTTTATCTAAAAAATAGTTGATTAATGCACGTTGTAAACGAGCCCCTTTTCCTTTATAAACAGGAAAACCAGCTCCAGTAATTTTAGCACCTAAATCAAAATCAATAATATCGTATTTTTTAGCTAATTCCCAATGTGGAAGTGCGTTTTCATTTAAATCAGGAATAGTTCCTTCAGAAAAAACTTCTTCATTATCTTCTTCGCTCTTTCCAGCTACAACAGAAGTATGAGGTATGTTTGGTATTTGGTATAATAACTCTTGTAACTCACTCGTAGCTGTATTTAGCTTTTCTGTTAACTCTTTTGATTGATCTTTTAACTGACCTGTTTTTTCTTTTAAAAGATTGGCTTTTTGAGCTTCTCCTGATTTAAATAAATTACCTATTTCTTTGGACAGTTTGTTTGATTCAGCTAAAATATTATCTAATAAAACTTGAGTTGATCTTCTAGTTTCATCAGTACTTAATACTTCTTCAATTATTGTTTGAGCATTTGCAAAACTACGTTTTGCTAATCCTTCTAAAACAGCTTGTTTGTTTTCTCGAATAAACTGAACCTGTAACATCTTTTATTATTTTTTTAAGAAACGCAAAGATACAGGATGTAATACATTTAAGCAATGTGTTTTTAATACTAAATTTGTTCGAGCATCATGAAAAAATCAGATAGTGTAATATTAAAATAATCACATATTTTTTGAATAGTAAAAACCGTTACATTTGTTTTTCCTTGTTCTATTCTTGCCAAATGAATGCCTGTATCAATGTAAAACTCACTTAAAGTTACATCGTATTTAGTTCGTAAAGTTTTAATACAAAGGGCTATTTTTCTTAAAATTATTTCGTCTTTGGTAAGTATCATTTTTTTTGATACAAATTCTAAAAAACATATTGAAAACATAATGACAAGTCTGTCATTATTAAGAAATTAAAAAGACTAACTTTGCCTTGGAAGTTACGTCAAACAAACTATGTAATGTTTAAAACCGGGGGGCTTTAAATGAAATTTAAAATTAGTAATTGGCGTAACTTTTTAAAAAATTAATAGAAGTTTCTTTATCGGTTTTTAATTGATTTTTTAAATCGTTTATAGATTCAAATTTTTGTTCATCTCTTACAAAGTAAAGTAAATTAACACTTATTTCTTGATCATAAATATTTTGATTAAAATCAAAAAAATGAACTTCAATAGTTTGGTCTTTCCCATCAACTGTAGGTCTGTTACCTATATTCATCATACCAAAAAATAATTCATTGTTAATTTTAGATTTAACAACATAAACACCAGTTTTAGGGATAAGTTTATAATTTTCTTGAATGGCTATGTTAGCAGTTGGAAATCCTATTTTACCACCTAATTGTTTTCCATTTACAACTTTACCAGCAAGCGGGAAATTATAACCAAGATATTTATTTGCCGTTTTAAGTTTTCCACTTAATAAGGCTTTTCTAATTTTAGTAGAACTTACAGAAACATCATTGATATCTTGTGCAGGAATTTCTTCAACATCAAAATCGTATAAGTGAGAATATTCAGTTAATTGTTCAATGTTACCTTCTCTATTTTTTCCAAAATGATGATCGTAACCAATAATTAACTTTGAAGTGTTAAGTTGATTAACCAGAATGTCACGAACAAAATCTAAAGCTGTTAGCCTAGAAAATTCTTTACTAAAAGGATGGATTATTAGGTAATCTAATCCTAGTTTTTCAAGATATTTTGTGCGTTCCTTAATTGTGTTTATTAACTGAATTGAAACTTCTTTTTGAAGTACCATCCTTGGATGAGGGAAAAAAGTTAATAAAACCGATTTCATATTAGCTGATTTAGCATCTTCAACTAATTTTTTTATAATTTTTTGATGTCCTATATGTACACCGTCAAAGGTACCAATGGTAACAAATGTTTTTTGAGTAGGAGTAAAGTCAAAAATTGAGTGTGTTATTTCCAATTTTTAAAAAGTTTTAGCAAATGTACAATATGTATAACATATAGAAAAAGCATAGTTAGTAATAATGAGAGAATTGTGATTAGCAATAAAGATTGAGTTATTATTTAATTTTTAATAAAATTTAACACAAATATTTTGAAAATGAAAAAAAATCGTATTTTGCGGTAAGTTAACAAATTATTTTACACATTATGATGAAAAGATTATTACTTGTTGCATTTGCAGTGCTTAGTAGTGGGATGTTTGCACAGACAACTATTACAGGTACAGTAAATGACGCATCGCTTGGTGGACCGCTGCCAGGTGCAAACATTAAGGTTTCCCGTAAGGCAGTCGGAACTAGTACCGATTTTGATGGGAAATTTACTTTAAAAGTAACCGACACTCCTCCTTTTACTCTTGAAATTTCTTTGCTAGGGTATGAAACAAAAACAGTAGAAATAACACAGAATAACCAAATAGTAGAGGTGAGTTTAACTGAAAATGCAACTTCATTAGATGAGGTAGTTATTTCAGCATCAAGAACGCCAGAGCGTATTATGGAATCTCCTGTTACGATTGAGCGTTTTGATTCAAGAGCGATAAAAAATACATCTTCTCCTTCTTTTTACGATGGTTTAGAAAATTTAAAAGGAGTTGATATTAACGCAAGTGGATTAACATTTAAATCAGTAAACACTCGTGGTTTTGCTGCTTTTGCAAATGAACGATTTGTTCAGTTAGTTGATGGGATGGATAATTCTTCTCCAGCTTTAAACTTTGCATTAGGTAACCTTTTAGGGATGTCTGAATTAGATGTAAAAACAGTTGAGATATTACCAGGAGCTGCTTCTGCATTATATGGAGCAAATGCCTTTAATGGTATTATGTTAATGACTAGTAAAAATCCTTTTGACGATCAAGGTATAAGTGTTGTTTATAAAACAGGATATACAGTTCAGCAAGCTGCTGGAAACAATCGTTTTGATGATGCTAGTATTCGTATGGCTCATGCATTTGATAACAAATTTGCTGTTAAAGCTACGTTTTCTTACTTAAAAGGAGAAGAGTGGCACGCTACAGATTATAGAAATACAAGTGGAGTAGGTGGGAACTATTTACCAGGAGATAGAGACTCAAGATTAGATTTTGATGGACTTAATGTTTATGGTGATGAGGCCGTTACTGATTTGAAAAGAGTAGTTGATGGTTTAGTAGCAAATGGAACTTTACCAGCATCTGCACAAGGAGTTGTTCCAAATGTTAGAGTTAGTAGAACAGGTTACAATGAGGTAGATTTAATGAGTAATGAAGCAAAAAGTTTAAAGTTTGGTGCTTCTTTACACTACCGCCCTTGGGGTAATGACCGTTTAGAAATTATTTGGAATTCTAAGTATGGTACTGGTAATACTATTTACCAAGGTCAAAACAGATATAATATTGCTAACTTCTTTATGGAGCAACATAAATTAGAATTTAGAGGTAAAAACTTCTTTGTAAGAGGATATTATACAGGAGAAGATGCAGGAGATTCTTATGATACAAGGTTTGCAGGTTTAAACATAAACAACCAATGGGTTATAAATCCAGCTACTGGTCAATTGGCTGATCCAAAAGATGCAGATAATACTTGGTTTGCAAGATATGTATTAGGATATTTTAACGCTGCTACACAAGGTGGTGCTAATCCTGCTAATGCTCACGTTGCGGCTAGAAGTTTTGCTGATCAAGGTCGTTACATGCCAGGTACTCCTGAATTTAAAGCTGCTTTTGATAAGGTAACTAAAGATCCAGATTTAACAAGTGGTTCTAAATTTCAAGATCAAACAAGTTTATATCATGTTGATGCAAACTTAAATTTACGTGATTATATTGATTGGGCTGAGGTACAAGTTGGAGGTTCGTACAGGCAATTTAACTTAAATTCTTTTGGAACTATTTTTACAGATGCAGATAGTCCTATTGCTTATGATGAGTATGGTGTATATACACAAATACAAAAGAAATTTTTAGAAGACCGTTTAAAGTTTACTGGTTCTGCTCGTTATGACAAAGCTAAAAACTTTAAAGGAAATGTTTCTCCTCGTTTATCTTTAGCGTATTCAGCTGGAGAATTTAAGAATCATAACTTTAGAGCGTCTTTTCAAACAGGATTTAGAAACCCAACAACACAAGATCAATATATTGGTTTAACAACTGGTGGTGGTACATTAATAGGTACTGCTGAAGATAACTTAGATCGTTTTACTTCTTTACCAATAGGTGTAAGTCCAGCTGGTAGAGCTGTATCTGGTTTAGGTGCTACTACAACATATACAGGTAGAGATGCTTTTGAGAATGCATTTTCATTAAGTTCAATTGAAGCAGGAGCTCCATCAAAAGCAAACTTTGGTTTAGTTAAACCTGAAAAAGTAACTTCTTTTGAAGTTGGATATAGAAGTGCTTTATCTGTTTCAGATAAAAAAGTAGGTGTTGATTTTAGTGCTTATTATAACGATTACCAAGACTTTATTGCAATTAAAAACATTGCAGTTCCTTTTTATGGAAAAGTTGGAAGTACTGCTCCTAGTGGAGTGCCAGGTGCTACTCAAGGTGATTTAGCTTTATTAGCATTAAGAAATGGAGATTTCGCAGGTGTTGGTTTTAGAACAAATTCAGCAGCAGATATTACTTCTTATGGAGTTGGTTTAGGGTTAACTACTAAAGTTTTCAATGGATTTAACGTAGGATTAAACTATACTTGGTCTAAATTTGATTTTGATCAAACTTCTGATCCAGATTTTGAAGCTGGATTTAATACTCCTGAGCACAAAGTAAAATTACAATTAGGTAAAACAGATTTATTTAAAAACTTTGGTTTTAATGTTAGTGCTAGATGGCAGAATGAATTTTACTGGGAGTCTTCTTTCTTCGAAGGAGATGTGGATTCAAGAACTGTGTTAGATGCACAGGTGAATTATAGAATTCCAGCATGGAAGTCAATAATTAAATTAGGAGGAGCTAACTTAACAGGAAAAGAATACTTTAGCGCACCAGGTGTTGGAGCAATAGGTTCTCAGTATTTCCTTTCTTGGACAATTAACAACTAAAAAGATGAAAAAAATAAATTTTAAATATAATTGGTTACCAGTTCTTTTTATAGGATTAGTAGCTTGTGATGTAAATAATGATTTAGATCCAATTAAGGATAATACTCCTGAAGTACCAGTTGTTGCTGTAACTGAAGGTACTGCAGATTTTTCTAAATATGTATCATTAGGAGCCTCTTTTACTGCAGGTTTTACTGATGGAGCTTTATTTAAGGAAGCTCAGAAAAATTCTTTCCCAAATATTTTAGCTAGTAAGTTTTCAATGGCTAAAGGAGGTGATTTTAATCAACCTTTAATGAAAGATAATATTGGAGGGATGGTAAGCGGAGCTAATGTAGCTTTAGAACCTAGATTTTATTTTAATGGTTCAGCGCCTACAAGGTTAACAGTTAAACCAACAACTAAAGTAGGTTTTCCAGCAGATAATGCACCTACTTTTAATAATTATGGTATTCCTGGAGCAAAAAGTTTTCATTTTTTAGCTCCTAATTATGGAAGTGCAGCTGGTTTAGCTACAGTTCCTGCAACAGCAAATCCTTATTTTGTAAGAATGATGCCAACGCAATCTACATTATTAGCTGAAGCGGCGTCAAAAATGCCAACATTTTTTACACTTTCAGAAGTTGGTGGAAATGATGTTTTAGACTATGCTGTGGCCGGAGGTGCTAGTGGAGCGATTACTCCAAAAGCTACTTTTGATGCAGCTTTTGGTGCTATTATTAATACATTAACTGCACAAGGAGCTAAGGGAGTTGTTGCAAATTTACCGTACATAACTACATTACCTCATTTTACAACAGTGCCTCATAACCCAGTTCCTATGTCAGCTACAGTAGCTGCTGGTTCTAACCAAGGGTTTGCACCGTATAATGCAGGTATAAAACAAGCTTTTGCTTTCTTAGTAGCTAATACACCTATGACTCAGGCTATGGCTGATGCTGAAATAGCAAAAAGAACAATTAATTTTTCTGAAGGGAATAATGCTGTTGTTATTGTAGATAAAAACTTAACAGATTTAACAGCTATTAATACAGCGTTAAAGAGTTATAGACAAGCAACTAGTGAAGATTTATTAGTTTTACCTAGTTCTTCTTTTATTGGTACTACCGTAGGAGGTAATCCTTTATTAGTTAATGGAGTTTCAGTTCCATTAGAAGATAAATGGGTGTTAACAAAAACTGAGGTTGATGCTATAAAAACAGCCACAGATGGTTATAATGCAACTATTAAAGCAATGGCAGATTCAAAAGGATTGGCTTTTGTAGATTTTAATGTTATTTTAAAAACTGCCTCAACTTCTGGTTTACAGTTTGATGAGTATACGTTGAATACTAGTTTGATTTTTGGTGGTTTAGTTAGTTTAGATGGAATTCACCTAACAGCTAGAGGTTATGCTTTAATGGCAAATAAAATGTTAGAAGCTATTGATGGTAAATATGGTTCTAACTTTATGAAAGCTACTAAAGGTTTAGCTAAAGCTGCTGATTACCCAACGAATTACTCTCCAGCTTTGTTGAATTAATTCTTATTGAAAATAAATATATTAAAAGCCTATCATTTGATAGGCTTTTTTATTT
>JBELFC010000036.1:0-24394 GCA_042093175.1 Tenacibaculum sp.
AACAATTAACAAACCACTTAAAAACTTAGCAAACAAATAGCTTGCCTTTGTAAATGGATACGAATATAAAATTGAATGCATTTCACTTTTATAATCCCTAAAAATTGTAACTCCAATGATGGATGGAAATAAGAAGAAGATTAACTGAGCTGTACCAGCAAACATACCGTAAACACCAATTTGTGAATTTACAATTTTACTACCTCCTACTGAACCTGACATCGAGTCAAAAAAACCAGCTGTCCCTCCTGCAAAAAGTGTAGCAATAATAAAAAATATTGCAAGATAAATATAGAATGCCGGTTTTTTAAACCAGTAATTTATTTCGTGTTTAAATATTGTAGAAAACATATATTTTATTTTTAATTAATTAAATAGCACTTAGGCAGTAACTGGTTCGTCTTGCTTTAATGCAATAAAATACACATCATCTAATTGTGGTGATACTGAAACAAAATCCTCCGATGGTTTATCATCAGCAAACACACGTATATTCAACGTATTATCTTGATTGTAATTTGATGATAAAACATTAAAAGTAGCTTCATGCTTTTCTAAATCATCTCTATCAATAATCTTAGTCCAAATTTTCCCTTCTATTTCTTTTGTTGATTCTATTGGAGTAGTATGTTTTAAAATACGCCCACCATTTAAGATAGCCATTTCATTACACAACTCTTTTACATCTTCAACAATATGTGTAGAAAAAATTACGGTTGAATTGGTTCCTACTTCACGTAAAACATTCAAAAAACGATGACGTTCAGCTGGATCTAATCCTGCTGTAGGCTCATCAACAATAATTAACTTAGGATTGTTTAATAATAATTGAGCAATTCCAAATCGTTGCTTCATTCCTCCTGAATATCCTGCTACGTATTTTTTCCTTACCTCATATAAATTAGTTATTTCTAAAACCTCTTTAACAATTTTTTGTCTATCAGATTTTGAACTAATTCCTTTTAACGTTGCAAAATAGTCTAACAAATCTTCAGCTGACATTTTAGGATATACACCAAAAGACTGTGGTAAGTATCCTAACATTTTTCTAAATGTCATTTGATTTTCTAGCACATTAATTCCATCAAAAGAAATACTTCCAGAATCTGGACTCTGCAGTGTTGCTATTGTTCTCATTAATGATGATTTCCCAGCTCCATTAGGCCCTAAAAGACCAAACATCCCTGTTCCTATCTCTAAATTTAAATTATCAATAGCTTTTACCCCGTTTTTATAGGTTTTAGTTAAGTTTTTTATAACTAATCTCATAATTATCTGATTTAGTTGATTTTATTCAGTTTCTATGTTAGAAGCTTTAAAAGCTATTTTGTTACAAAAAAAATACTCTTTTCGGAAAAAATTTTTCTTCATACGGAAACAATATCCTCAAGTTTTTATTTAAAAATGGAATCTTCGTAGCAAATAAAATATACTATTATGAAAAAATTATTTCTAGTACCGATTATCTACTGTATGTTAATAATGGGATGCCAAACAACAGACTCTGATGTATTGGATAACGAAAAAAAAGAAACGTTAACTGTTCAACAACGATCGGAAAATATCCCTCTTATAAGAAAGGTTTCTGCCACTTTTAATAAAGTTGTTCAAAACGAAGAGGCCTGGAAAAAAATACAAGCTTTTGTTACTGAAGATCATGTAATGCTTAAAAGCGATTATGTTTTTGAAGATAATATAATGATGAAAACTTCTTGGGTAATTGAAGATAATATCATCTTCAGAGCAGAAACGATAAAAGATGATGTTTTACCTAAAACTTCTTTTAAAGATGTATTTATGAGTACCTATAATACACTTTATCCAGAAGAAAACATTAATTATACCACTATTTTAAAGCAATTACCAAAACTTCATTTTGGAATACCAGTTTCAGCATTAAAAAATTATGATGCATGGAAAGAAAACGGATTTCCTGTATTAGCAAAAAGCTACGATGCAAACAATAATAAATTAGAGAAGGTTAACAAAGAAGAAGCTATTAAATTAATAGGTATTGATAACTTTAATAGGCTTACTGAAAAATCAAAAGAGCCTTATGAAAGTTATTACGCATCTAAATCAGATGTTGTTATTGCAATAATAGCTATAGCTGCAAGAAAAAAACAAGGGAACATTATAACTATTAAAGATAATAAAACTGCTATTGCTTCATTTGAAATTAATGACGAAAAACATTATAATAAGCTGATTATTAATGACGGTAAAGAAACCTATGCTTTTACACAAAATAATATGATGCAACAAACATACATCGATTTACCTAATGGATGTAATGGTTATTATTCATTTATATGTGGAAGTGATCAAATGAACACATACACACAACAAATGCAAAAGTTAGCAAATGATACCTGTAACACTATTTGGAGATGTATTCCTTGCTGTGATCCTTATACTGGAGGAATTAATTATTACGCAATGATTTTTGAACCAAATACTATAAAGTGTAAAAAAGCAATGGACTATGTACAAGTATTAAGTATGTATTCATTAGAGGTTAACTAATTAATTTTAAAATTAAAAAGAGGAGTTTGAAACATTTCAAAACTCCTCTTTCATCCCCTAAAAAAATATTTTATTTATTTTGGCTTCCTGGTGGATATTTAGCCATAATCTCTTTTACAAATTCTTTAATTCTAGCTTCTTTTCGCTCTACGTTACTTACACTTAAAGCTCCAGTACCAATACCCTGCCATACCAGTTCTTTCTTCCCTGCATCTAATAAATCTATAAATAAAGTTCCTTCTGTGTGTTGTGACACCCTCATTGGACTTGGTCCATAATACCATGGATACCAAAACCCTCCAAAACGATTATCATTTACATTAATTCGTTCTCTTGATTTTGTAAATAAACTAACTAGAATATCTGGTGAAGATGATTTCTTCATTCCTTTCGCTATTAATTCAGCTTCAATAGCACGCATAATACGTTTTTTATCAAGATCAGAAATAGGTGCTTTATCAATACCTTTTTTATAAAAAGCAAATGTTTTGTATTTAGAAAAATCTACTTTGGTATCGTAATCTGTAGTTACCCTAACTGAGACACAAGAAACAGCTAGTAAAGCTATGATAGGTAAGAATAGTAATTTAGATAGTTTCATTTATATAGAATTTAGAGTTTCAAGTAGTATAGCATAAGTTAAGAATACTTAACTTGAAACTCTAATTCTTGAAACTGTTACACATTATCAAACAGTGCGTCATCTACTATGTTAGGAAGCGTTACTTGTAATTTTTTCTCAACTTCCATAGCTCTTTTAATTGCAAAAATAGCTTCATCATTTCTTGCCCAACTCCTTCTTGCTATTCCATTATTTACATCCCAAAAAAGCATAGATTGTAAACGACGTGATGCTTCCTTAGAACCATCAAGAAGCATGCCAAAACCTCCATTTATCACTTCACCCCAGCCAACACCACCTCCGTTGTGGATTGATACCCAAGTAGCACCTCTAAAGCTATCTCCTATTACATTCTGTATTGCCATATCAGCTGTAAAACGAGAACCATCATAAATATTTGAAGTTTCACGATATGGAGAATCAGTACCTGATACATCATGATGATCACGCCCCAATACAACTGGTCCTATTTTTCCTTTCTTAATAGCTTTATTAAAGGCTTCAGCTATTTTCATTCTTCCTTCTGCATCAGCATATAAAATACGTGCTTGCGATCCTACTACTAATTTATTTTCTTGCGCTCCTTTAATCCACTGAATATTATCAGCCATTTGCTGCTGAATTTCAACAGGTGACTTTTTCTTTATTTTTTCTAAAACTTTACAAGCAATAGCATCCGTTTTTGCTAAATCTTCTGGTTTTCCTGATGTACATACCCAACGAAAAGGACCAAATCCATAATCAAAACACATAGGCCCCATAATGTCTTGTACATAGCTAGGATACTTAAACTCACGTCCTATCGTTGGATTTGAACTCATAACATCAGCTCCTGCTCTACTAGCTTCCAATAAAAAAGCATTTCCATAATCAAAAAAGTAAGTTCCTTTTTCTGTGTGCTTATTTATAGCAGCTGCATGACGACGTAAAGTTGCTTGAACTTTATCTTTAAACTCTTCTGGTTTATTTGCCATCATTTCATTTGCATCTTCAAATGAAATATCTACTGGATAATATCCTCCAGCCCAAGGATTATGCAATGATGTTTGATCAGAACCTAAATCAATATGGATGTTTTCTTCGTCAAATTTTTCCCATACTTCAACAATATTACCTAAATATGCTATTGAAATAACTTCTTTATTTTCTTTAGCTAAACGAACTCTTGAAACCAATTCATCTAAATCAGTAATTTTTTCATCAATCCACCCTTGATCTAAACGTACTTGAGTAATTTTAGGATTTACCTCAGCACAAACTGTAATACAACCAGCTATATTTCCTGCTTTTGGTTGCGCTCCACTCATACCTCCTAATCCAGCAGTTACAAATAAATTACCTTTAGGTTCTTTTTTTATTTTACGAAAACCATTTAATACAGTAATAGTTGTTCCATGAACAATACCTTGAGGACCAATATACATATAACTTCCAGCAGTCATTTGTCCATATTGTGTAACACCCAATGCATTAAACTTTTCCCAATCATCAGGTTGTGAATAATTCGATATCATCATACCATTGGTAACAACTACTCTAGGTGCATCTTTATGAGAAGGAAATAACCCCATAGGGTGACCAGAATACATAGTTAATGTTTGTTTATCGGTCATTTCCGATAAATATTTCATTGTTAATAAGTATTGTGCCCAATTAGAAAATACAGCTCCGTTACCTCCATAGGTAATTAACTCATGAGGATGTTGAGCTACTGCATAATCTAAATTATTCTGAATCATTAACATGATTGATTTTGCCTGAGTAGATTTACCTGGATACTCTTTAATATCACGAGCATGCATTTTGTATGTTGGACGAAAACGATACATATAAATACGTCCGTATTTCTCTAACTCTTCTTTAAACTCTGGTAATAATACTTCGTGATGTTTTTTATCAAAATAACGCAACGCATTTTTTAACGCTAATTTCTTTTCTTCAGCTGTTAAAATATCTTTACGTTTTGGTGCTCTATTTATTGATGAATCATAAACTGGCATTTCTGGTAATTCACTAGGAATTCCTTGTTTTATTTGTTCTTTAAATGTCATCATAATTCTTTTATTAATTAACTATAAATTCTTGATTTTTAACCATGCTTATTAATGCATTAATATCATCTTTAAGCACTCGATCATCTTCTAATTTAGCAACTTTATTTCTAACTAATGCAAAGTTTTTTTCAAGTATTGGTGAAAAAGCATTGGGTCTTCTGAAATCCATTGCCTGTGCAGCATACATAAACTCAATTGCTAATATTTTGTCTATATTACCTAAAATTTGATTGAATTTACGTCCTGAAATACTTCCCATAGAAACATGATCTTCTTGTCCTAATGAAGTAGGTACACTATCTGCAGATGGAGGGAAACATAATGATTTATTTTCTGTAACCAAAGCTGCTGTTGTATATTGAGGAATCATAAATCCTGAATTTAAACCACCTGCTTCAGTAAGCAACCTAGGTAACCCATATTTCCCTTCTAATAATAGATAACATCGTCTATCTGCTATATTTCCTAATTCAGCTGCTGCTATTGAAGCATAATCTAACACCATAGCTAAAGGCTGCCCATGGAAGTTTCCTCCAGAAATCGCTTCCGTTTCACTTAAAACTATAGGGTTATCTGTTACCGAATTCATTTCTATTTCAGCTAAATGGTTTAAATGTTCAAACGCATTTCTTGAAGCTCCATGAACCTGAGGCATACAACGTAAAGAATATGGATCTTGCACCCTAGGGAAACTAGTATCATCTACATTTTGTGAATCTTTCAATAACATTCGCATACGTTCAGCTACTCTTAAATTTCCTTTAAATGGACGTATTTTATGTAATTCTTCTTTAAAAGGTGATACATTTCCTGAGTATCCCTCTAAACTCATAGCTCCAGCTACATCAGCTAAATCTAACAAGTATTCCATCTTTTTTAAACCTAAAATAGCATGAGCTAAGATAAATTGTGTTCCATTTATTAAACCTAAACCTTCTTTAGCTTCTAACACTAATGGCTCCAAATTATTTTTTAATAAAACATCTTTAGCTGGTTTTATTGCATCATCAACCCAAAATTCACCTTCACCTAATAGTGGTAAAAAAAGGTGTGATAAAGGCGCTAAATCTCCTGAAGCTCCTACTGAACCTTGCTCTGGAACAACTGGTAATAAATCATTTTCAATAAAATACAGAATACGTTCAATCATTTCCAAACGTACTCCTGAAAACCCTTGACATAAAGCTTGCACTTTACATATCATCATTATCTTAGATAGTTTTTTATCAATTGGATTCCCAACTCCTACAGCATGCGTAATTAACAAGTTTTCTTGTAATTTACTAGTTTCTTCAGGAGTAATTTGTACATCACACAATGGTCCAAAACCTGTATTTATACCATAGATAGCTGCATCAGAATTAGCCATTGTATCTACCTTCCCCCTACATACATTTATTTTATCCTTAGCCTCTGATGTTATGCCTGCTTTTAAAGTTCCTTCAGCAATTGCAATTACTTTATCTACCGTTAACTGATCTATTCCGTATTTAAACATGTCTTTTATTTCATTTTGTACAAAGTTATTTTTATTTTTGATAACCAACAATATCATTTTTATCATTAAATAATAACCATGAGTTATCAAATAGAGTTAAGACATTTTCGTTACTTTCTAGCTGTTGCTGAAGATTTACACTTTAGAAAAGCTGCTGAACGCCTTTTCATTTCACAACCAGGGTTGAGTAGACAAATTAAACAAATGGAAGAAGATTTAGGTATTCAATTGTTTGTTAGACACAATAGAAAAGTACAATTAACTTCATCTGGAATATATCTTAAAAATGAACTAACTAGAAATTTAAAAAACTTAGATAATATTTTAGATTACGCAAAATTACTTCAAGATGGGAAGCAAGGTAAATTAGAATTTGGTTATGTTGGTTCCGCCATGCAGGATATTATACCAAACTTATTAATTCAATTTAAAAAAGAGCACCCTAATGTTCAATTTGGATTAAAAGAAATGGATAATCAAAAACAAATTGAAAGTTTACTTTCTCATGATATTGACGTAGGTTTTGTTCGTTTAGATAGAGTGCCAAGAGGCTTAGCTATAAAGCCCATTTTAAAAGAATCTTTTTGTTTAGTTTTACCTAAAAACCACCCAATTAATTCAGATAATTTTAAAAGTTTAAATCAATTAAAAGATGAATCTTTTATTTTATTCGATCCATCTTACAGCCCTTCTTACTATGAAAAAATAATGCAAATCTTTGATGAAAGTGGATTTAATCCTATCATTTCACATAATACGATTCATGCAGCATCTATTTATAAACTAGTAGAAAATGGTTTTGGCTTATCTATAGTTCCTAAATCTCTTCAAAAAGGATACAATATGGAGGTACGGTTTATTGAACTTTTTAAAATTCCACAACGAACTACCTTATCTGTAGTTTGGGATAAAAACAATAGAAACCCTATTGTTTCTTCTCTTTTAAATAAAATTTAAATAAAAAGATCGTTTAAAATTTTTAAACGATCTTTTTATTAAGTGAGAACTAAAAGTTATTTAGTTTACAATAATTTTTTTCGTGAAATTTTGGTTTTCTGAGTTGATTTTAATTACATAAGTTCCTTTTGTCATTTGATTTACATTAAACCCTATGTTATAGATTCCTTTAGCATGTTTTTTATTAATAACTAAAGATTTCATTTTTATACCTGCTATACTATATATTTCTGCTGTAATATTAATTTCTTTTTGAACTAAATAATGTATATTTCCTTGAGAGGTCATTGGATTTGGATATATTCCTAATACAACAAATGCTTCTTTAGTACTATTATTTTTATGTTCTACTTTAGAATTCACATAATCTCCATAACTCTTATCGTCAGATTTTTTAGATATTGTATTTGTTAAATTAACTCCACATACTCCATTATTCACATAATAACTTTTATAATGATATTGACCTGTGTTTGGCTTAGTAATATCATTCATAAAATACCAATCTGCTTGTACTCTATTCTCTTTTACATCTAAAACATAATAACCATGGCCTGTTAAATTAACTTCTTTCATATGCTTATTTAAACTTTTTGTATACCATTCAGCTATTTTTGCTGCAAAACTTCCTACTACGTCTAAATTTTGTGAAGTTACACTTGGTACTATAAACTCAGATGCTACACACTGGTTATTATACATTGTATTTCCTACATATGTACTATGAATATCTCCTGTTAAAACTACAATATTATCAATATTATTGGTAGTTATATGATCATAAATCTTAGCTCTTTCTTCTGTAAATCCATCCCAAGCATCTTTTGTTGGCACTCCTTTATAATACATCATCATTACTTGATTTCCAATAATACGCCATGTTGCATTAGAACTAGATAACTTATTAAGTAACCAGTCAAATTGTGGTTTTCCTAATATTGATTTATAAGAAGAACTTCGCCCAACCAATTTTTCTTTTAACTGTAAATCATTCTTTTTAATTGATTTTTCAAGTAATGAAACTAGTTTTTCTTCATCAAATCTCGATTTTAACTTTCTCTTGCCAAACGTTTTATAATTATACACTAAATTGGTTACCCCGTCTAATACAAATTCTTTTTCTGAAATTGTTAATTTTGAGGTTTCTAAAAAATAAGGCATAATTTCTTCTAACGCTACTTTAATTTCCTTTGGAGTTTCAACAGCTTTAGTTTTAATCATTACTTCAACCTTCTCTTTTAGTTTTTCATCAGCTTTATTTTTTTTCTTTTCTTTTACTTTTACTCCTCTATTGGCTAATGTCTCTCCTCTTCCTTCTATTCGGGTATCTAACATTAATAAATCTGCTAAATTTCCATAAGAAAAACTTCTATACAAACGATATTCCTCTATTGAATTTGCTCTAACTGGCTGCCACTCAAAATAAGCTTTATATGCATTGTTTTTTCTTACTTCCCAACTACCTTCTTTAGATTCTGTATGATTTTCTGCTCCAAACTTATCAGCATCATTAGCAAATTCATGATCATCCCAAATTAAAATGAAAGGATGTTGCTGATGTATCTCACGTAGCATCGGGTCTAATCGATAATATGAGTAACGAATTCTATAATCATTTAAAGTTACAATTTCATTTTTAGGCAAGTGTCCTCTACCGATTGATTTTTTATACCCATAACCTCCACTTTGATATTCGTAAATATAATCTCCTAAATGAATTACAGCATCGATATCTTTTCTTTTTGCTAGCTCTTTATATGCATTAAAGTATCCATTTTGATAATTTGAACACGATACAACCCCAAAGCGAATATTACTTACATTCCCTGTTGGTGAAGTTCTTGTTTTTCCTACTACAGATTTTTTTTCCAACGCTTCAAATTGATAATAATATGACCTATTAGGTTCTAAATTTCTAACATCAACTTTTACGGTATAATCAACCTTATCATTTGTTATAACATTTCCTTCTTTTACAATATTTTTAAATTCAGCATCTGTTGCCATTTTCCAGTTTACATTAACTGCTACTTTATTTGTCGTTATACGTGTCCATATAACCACTGCATCTTTTAAAGGATCACCAGATGCAACACCGTGATAAAAAGGTGCTAATGAGGTATCAAAATAATCTTCTATTGTTTCATTTTGTATTGACCTTCCTATTTTAGTTAATACCCCTTCTTCTTGCCCATTTACAGAGGTAACAGCTAATAGTACTGCTATTATTGTGTACGCTATATTTTTAAACATTTTAATTAGTTTTTGATTAGTTGTTTAGTTATGATTTTATTAGTATTGTTATCTTTAATCTTAATAAAGTACTTTCCTCTAGGAAAGTTTTCTGTGTTAATAGAAGTTTTATAATTTTTCACAGTAAGATTTTCATCATATATCACGCTCCCAAGAGCTGTATATATAACCACATTAATAGTATTTACCTCTTTTTCAAAAGATATTGACAAAATATTATCAAACGGATTAGGATAAATAGTTGATTTCGTTATTAAAAAATGCCTAGATTTTTGACTTTCATTTTTAAATTCGTAGTTAACAACCAATCGTGCAGCTTTAGATTTGTCTTTATCATATGTAAAAGCCTTTCTTCTATTTTTTGATTGATCTTTATCCCAAAGAATAAAACTGATACTATTTCCATATTTCCATTCCTCTTTATTTATAATTTCTTGTATCTGGTAATTTAAATTAGGAGTTCTTGTATCTTTACTTACTTCACCTTTTGTCCATTTCCCAGGAAACCAAGAAATTGCCGCTAATCGTTTTCTCTTAGAAACATCATAACTTTTTTTAAATTCTTCAGCATTAACAACATCATGTACTGCTACTTTTAAATGAACACTATTACTTTGAGAATCTTCAGCTGTAAACTCTATATATGCTTCATTTATAGTAGCACCTTTAGGTATTTTTAAATTCTGAAAACGTACTCCTATGTATTGGTTAGTACCAAAAAAAGTCCAACCATAATCAAAAGACAACTCTAAATCTGAACTTGTGTAATACAATTTCCCATGAGCATCTATTCCTTCTTCAACATCATCCTTGCTGGTAATTATTCTTGAAGTTACGGTAGATGAAAAATTTCCAGCATTTATAAAAATAGTTTCAATATCATAAGCAGATAAATCATTATTATAAGCAACTGCTTCTATTTTATGTCTGCCAGCAGAAAATTTATGATTAATAGTGAATGGAAAATTTTGAGCTTTTCCTATAGATTTTCCATCAATTTTAAAGTCTACTACTGAAATACCAGAACCAGGTTTAATAACATTCACAGCAATTGTTGTTTCAACATTATCGCTTACCCTTTGTTCATTTTTTAAATTAGAAAAAACAATATCTGGTTGATTATTTAACTTCTTTTTATTAATGATCTCTATTACCTTTCCATTCGATGGGTTCCAGATATCTATAGTAGAAGGCAATTCAAATACTTTATTATTTGCTACTTCAGAAACAGTTTCTGAATTCCCAATAATCACTGTTCTAACCTCTATTTTAAATTCATCAATAAAAATAAGTTTGAATTGGTTAAAAGAAGCTGAATTACGAGTCCACCCTTTTGCATCATCACTATTTCTAAGAGGTGCTCCCCAGCACCCTTCTCCTAGGTAAACAGTTCCATTTTTATCATCTCTTTCAAAACCGCTTTCACAATTTTGAGTTCCAGAACAAGGTTTAATTGGCCATGTAGATTTTACGCTATGTGAATCACTTTCACAAACAATATTTACATTATAGTTATAAAATAACTCTGCCCAATTAACATACTCATCATTTCCTTCTGATTTTGAACTTACATGTGGACGCATTGGTTTATGATATTGTGCCATTTTCCATATCGTCTTTTCATTATTTTTTAAATCATTAGCTAACCAATTTGATTGATTACCACCTGCAGTAATCTCAGAGTTTAATGTATAACTACGTATTAAATTTTTACCAAACGTTAAGGCATAATAAATATCAGAAGATGGTGTATTGAATAAATTATATATTACTTCATTAGAACTTTCATGATTTCCTCTTGCTGGTACTATAGGAAACATTCTTCCATCAGTTGCTATTGTATGTTGCCAATCATTTAGCCAATCTTTCCACTCAAATAAAGTATCTAAATTAGTCATATCACCTCCAAAAAATACAGCATGAGGCTTTAATTTAGCTACTAATAAGTTTGCATTTTTACGAACATCTCTATTGTTTCTTGAATCACCTCCAGCAATAAAAGAAAGTCGCTCGTTTGTTTTTGGTGCAGTTTTAAACCAAAATCGCCTACTAACATCTTTAGAGTCTTTGATTACAAAATAATACGCTGTATTAGGAATTAAGTTTGTTAGTTTTACAAAATTGTTATTCATCAATTTATAATTCACTTTCCTAATTACTCCTTTTTTTAATGGATAACTATTCCAGTTAGTTGAAAAATCTTCAGTTCCATAATGTACTATCGGATTGTTTCCTGAAGTTTGATTCCAACCAATCATAATTGTTGTTGAAGGGTCATCGGTGAGCATTAGTCGGTATTTGTCGTTACCTGCCCATGAGGTAAATAGCGTACTTAAAGAAAGTGCTATGAGTAGTTTTTTGGGGGACATATTTTAAAAATTTTGAGCGAAACTAAACTATTTTACAAGCAATTACTATGCACGCATAGTAATTAACTTAATGTTAAATTTCTTAACATTTCAGTAGCTATTTTTTAAAAAACAACTAACTAAAAATTAACACCCAACAATCAAATATGTTATATTTTTTAAAATCAGCATCTTACTTTTTTAACTTATATTTTTTATTCTTTGATAAGCTACAAGTGGTTTCTCAATATATTTAGAGCCCTTATTTTTAAATTATTTTATTAAAAATAAGTATCTTTATCGAGTGATTTTTATTTCTAAACATATCATCCCAAAAGGTTTTATTGGCTTAACATTATACCCTTTTATATTTTTAAAAAGGAAAGATTTAAGGTATAATTACGAGCTTGTTAACCATGAAAAAATTCATTTGAAGCAACAACAAGAATTACTAATTATTTTCTTTTTTTTGTTTTACGCTATTGAATGGTTAATTAAGTTAATCATATACAAAAACAAACACTTAGCATATAAAAACTTAAGTTTTGAGCGAGAAGCTTACTGTAATGAAACTAATTTATATTATTTAGAAGAGCGTAAATTATGGGCTTTTTTAAGTTATTTATAATTTACTTACTTTTTTTTTATTTTCCTTTGATTTTAATATCATTTCAAAATTAAATAATGTTTTTCTAACAATACATTTTTCTAAAACATCATCTTCATTATAAATGTAAGTATCTATGTGTCTGCTTCTCGGATTTATCAACTCAAATTCATTATCCTTTATTTTTTTTATTTTTTTATAAAAACCACCAACCTCTTCAAATACTTTTTCTTTGTCTTTTGGTTTATAGTACGTTAACATAATAGTACTTAAATGTATTGGTTTTGTATGTTTTGTTTTTTCTCCGTCAGTAATAATATTATATGTACTATTTAAGTATTTTAGTGTTGATTTCTCTCGTATTTTACCATTCTTTTTCACTTCATAAAAACTCTTTTTTAAAACATTATTTTCATATAATGTTTTCATTATAGTACTTATTTCTTTTTTTCCAAAAAAACGAATTATTGATAATGAATTTGTAGAATATTCTATCGTGGCTCCTTGTATCCTTCTATTTGCAGTAACTGTTCCAATAATTTTCCCAAAAACTTTTACATTATAAACGTGCTCTTGGCTTACTAATCCACTTGTAAAAGATAAAAAAAGTAGTGTTAGTATTATTTTAATTGATTTTTTCATATTTCTAAAATGAAGTTTTAAACCCTACTCTTATTCCAAATCTCGGATTCACTGGACCATTCACATTTTTAAAATCTCCTCTCCAAATAAAGTCCACTCGCAATGGCCTTAAATTACCATACCCTATATTCTCAATTCCAAATCCGTATTCAAAATATGGTTTTCTGTTTGGTGCTACATATTTAATTGACGATCTATTTATTTTTTTATTTCTTTTTGAAATACTTCCATACACAGCTCTAAAAGTAAGCAGACTTCGTAACCCAAACTTTTTAATTATAGGGATTCGATTCATCAATAAACCATTAAAATGTTGTTCAAAATGACCTTCAACTGAACTATCAGCAACAAAATCATAATAATCTAGTAAAGCAAAAGTATTAGGAGTTAAAAAGTACGTTTGATTTGATGGTACTGCTGTTAATACAGAAAGTGGTGTTTTACCAAAAGTTTTAGCTATAATTAATGTTGGGTCAAATACTCCAAACTTACCAACAGGCAATGGATGGTTATATAATATTGATAATTTTTCATAATCTACATTCCCTCCAAAAATTCCTTTATAAGCTTTCTTATAATTTATCAACAACTTAGGATGTAACTTTGTTCCTAGCTGTCTATCTACTCCAAACCCTTCAGTTATTCTACCTGGTTGATAGTTTATATAAAAATCAGAATAAACATCATTAGTTATGTTTATTCTTTTATTATTTTTTTGATTAAAAAATGCCATTGAGAAACGATTCGGATCAGCTGAAATAATTTTTTCATGAGCAAACTTAATACCCATGTTAAAGTTGTTTACTATTTCTACATCAAATCGAAACATTTTCTTTTTAACTTTTGCTAAAAAATAATTATCTCCTCTTACAAAAATTGCTTTTGGTCCTTTATCTGGTTGAGGTATTAAGTTTCTTTCATTAAATTTTGTGAACCCCATTTGCTCAACATCATCTAGATAAGCAGCTCCAACAGTAATTCTGGGCTGAGATGAAAGTAAATATCTTGCTTCTAAACCAAATTTTATTTTTTTATCTTTAAAACCATAAGCTCCATGCCCTAAAAACCTGAAACGATCATTGTTTGTTTTAAAGGTTCTAAAACCTAATCGTAAACGTATACCTTCAATATCATTTTTTGCTGTTGTTGTGAATAAGTTACCTAATTGTATTCCTGTAATTGGTGTAAAATATCCGTCTGATATTGTATAAATGGTTCCTGTAATTTTTTTTATTTTACCACTTGTCTTTATTTTATTTACAAGTTGAAATGTTTCATTAATTTTTTCATCTTGTTTCCTTTTCCAATAACTAGCTTCTTTTTTATATTGATTGGCTCTTTTTTGAACTATTTTAACATCATAAAAATCAGTTGATTTTTCGTGATCAAAAACATATTTTGAAAACTTTTCGTTCTTCACTAAATATATTCCCTTTTCTTTTTTGTTCTTTGTTAAAAAAGTAAATTCTCCTTTGTAGGTGTTTGTTTTTGGTAAGTAAATACTGTCATTTTTTAAAAGGAATGTTTTTCTAATAGATAAATCTCTAACAAAATTTAAGTTAACATTTTTTAATATTTCCATTTCAATTGAAGTAAGAGCAAAACTTTTATCGACTACTTTTAAGTGACCTTTAAAAACTAAATCTCCTTTTTGTCGAGGAAAAAAATGGATTGTATATTCTTTTCTATTATTTACTATTGAGCTATCTGACAAAACATAATCATAACTTCCAAAACCTGATGTAGAAATTGGACTAACAAATGTTTTATCTAAAATATAAATATCGTCATTATACACATCTATTTCTTTAAAAATAGTAGTTGCTCTATCTACATACTTTCCTAATTGATGAATCCCTATTTTACGTTCTCCTTCAATATCTCTCCGTATTTTACCCAATGAATTATTCCCATAAACTTTTTCACTTTTCTCAATTAACTCTACTGGAATATAATAGGTGTTATTTTCATAATTCTTTTGAACATAGCTTTTCATTTTATTAAATTTATTACGTAAAACTTTACGCATAAACAAACTATCCATATTTCCAAAACCTAATTCTCTTGAACTGTATTGATTATATTGATAGGTTTTCACTAAAGAAAGTCCGTTTTTTTTCTTTCTTCTCCATATCTCTTTTAAAATACGAAAAGCTGGGTTCTCTTGTTTTTTCAGTCTTTTTTTAGGTTGTTTTACAATAACAACCTCATCTAACGTAGTACTATCTTCTTTTAAAACTACTTTGATTTTATTAATCTTACTTTTTAATAATATTTCTTGTGTTTCAAACCCTAAAAAAACAATTGAAATTATTGAAAAATTCTTTGAACTTTGTATATAAAACTCTCCCTCTTCATTGGTGGTTGTACCAGTTGTAGATCCTTTAAAAAAAACATTCACATAAGGTAAAGGCTCTTTATTTTCATCTAAAACTACTCCACTAACTTTTGTTTGGCTCCATAATGTTGAACATAATAGAACAAATACTATTGTTAATATCCCCTTCACTATAAAACTACTTTACGGTTTTTAATTTGTTTTTTTTGTAAATAGGATTTGTTGAATGAACCCTGTTTCCATCAAATGGACGAGTTATTAAATTTTTGAAATCTTTATTTTCTTCCACATTCATGTTGGTATCTATGCCATGAACAATTTCAGATTGTTTCATTTTACTAAATGTAGAAAAAACACGATCCCAGATAGAAAAAATGTCTCCATAATTACTATCAGTTTGTGGTAATACATAATGATGGTGTATATGATGTGTATTTGGGGTTACAAAAATTAATGATATTATAGCATTGTAACGATCTGGTAATTTAGCCTTTGAATGTGATGTTAAATTAATAAAACTTTGAATAAACTGTTTAATTAATAAGAACTGTACCGGTACTCCTAAAATGAAAACTATACCTATTAAAAAACTTACTCTTACTGTTGTTTCACCTGGATGCTCTCTTACTGTTGTTGAAATATCTACATCCATATCGCTATGATGTACCTGATGAAACCTCCAAAAAAAAGGAACTCTATGCATCATTACATGATACCAATAATCAAAAAAATCTATACAAATAAAAGCTACCAAAAAATGAGCTATAGAGAACTCATTTAATGGTAACTGATAAACAAGCCCCCATTGTTTATCTTGTGTCCAATTTGCAACAATAAAAACAATAGTAGAAAGTGCTATTTGAACTGGTAGCACAAAAATTATAAACTTTGCATTTAACAAAGAATGCAAGGCTTTCTTTTTTACTTTTTCAGAAAATAAAATCAGTTCTAACCCCCAAAAGAAAAAAATAATTAGGGCGTAGGCGATTAACTGTAAAACCAAAGGGTTTTCATTAAGTATTGACATAGTAGGTTTTTTATACGATTATAACTTGTTTAGTTTGGTTCATTGATAGTTATAATTCTCTACGCTATATTTATATATAAAATAGCGATAGCTAGTGTAATTTAAGTTTAGGATTGAACTAAATAGAAGTAAATTATTTAGTTACTTTTTCATAATATAAAGTGATAATACCTTCTTCAGCTTTTAAATTCAAAACCATATTTTTAGTAGAAAAGGTTTTAATTTCAAAAATTGTGCTTTCATTATTTACATCGATTTCAATTTTTTTAGCTGCTTTATCTATTTTAAATTTACCCGTAACTTTTTCACCTAAAAAGCCCGTAAACTTATTTGGTTTTGTATATTCTTGATAAGCTTCTGCTACTCCGAAAACTTCTAAAGGACTTCCTTTTTGCCCCATCATTCCAACTTCTGTTAGCTTCCACTTACCTATAATTTCTTTTGAAATTTCTTGACTAAATGCTGAACCAAACCCTAACCATAATAAGATAATTACTATTGCTTTTTTTTTCATTTTCTCTATATTTTAAATTAATACATATTTCTTCTTTAACCAATGTCTATTTCAACATTAGCAGTTAGCAAAGAAACGCTGTATCTCTAAAAAAAATGAATTTAAGAAGTCCTAGAACACGTATTCGGACACTTTAATGTTTTTTTGTACTCACTAGGAGTTATGTTTTCTGAATCTTTAAAGGCTTTATAAAATGTTGATTTTGAAGAAAAACCTGACTCCTTAGCTAGTCCTAGTATAGAATATTGTTTTGCTTTTTCAGAATTAATCAACTCTTTAAACTCAGAAATTCTAAACTGATTTATAAAGTGATGAAAATTCTTTTTGGCACACAAATTTATTAAACTTGACAATTCTCTTTCTTTTAATTTTACTAATTCGGATAGTATTTTTATCGTTAAATTAGGATTCGTAAAGTACTTTTCTTTTTGTATTTCTTTACAAAGTTCAACATACTTTAAATTTTCTAATTTTTCATTAACCGTTGTTTCACAGACAACAGTTTTTGCTGACGTTTCAATAATTGAAACTTCTTCAACATATGTTATTTGCTGAAATCCATGATACCCTACCCAGTATACTATAAAAAATGTTACTCCAGTTACTATAAAATCTATACTGCTTTCTAAAAGCTGATTCTCTTCATTAATAAATAACATGCCACAAACAAACATAAATACATGTAAACCTACAATTGTAATCATTATCACTTTAATCCATGAAAGTGTTTTGTCTTCAACATAAGAATAATACCTTTCTAAATGCTCTCTAAAACTTCTTAACTTATAAAAACTTATAATTAATAAAGGTATATTTATAAATAAATAAACCAACTCAAATAAAATCTCTTCTAATTCTGGATCTTTATATGAGAACAGATTTAAAAATATTCCAGGAACATATAAAAGTAACCACCATAAAGCCTTTTTATCTTTACTTATTGTTACCAAATAAAGAAATAGCGATGGAATTATGAATAGATATGTATTTAGTTTTATAGATAAGTGGCTAAATAAATTAAACAATTCTTTATCAGTTAAAAAATCATTAAATATATCTACACTTAAACTCCACAAAAAAAGAATTAAAAAAATATTCCTAGCTTGATTTTTTATTTTTAAAGTCAAAAATAAAAAACCAATCATTACCCCTGCAAAAGCGGCTAATAAACTTACAAATATTGTTAACTGTTCTAAAATTCCCATAATAACTTTACAGAGTATAAATGTTAGATGTTTCAATTTAACTTTTGTTACAAATCAAAAATTTAATTTTAAGCGTTTAACTTTTAAAAAAATTTCCCTGTTAAAAAGACTTTATAGTAAGTTTAACAGTTTTTATAACTTTCTCCCTATAGTTTCCTTCTTATTATTCTTAATAAATCGGAATATTTTTTAATATTTCCGTAAATTGCATGCCAATAATTCAAGTTAATTTACGAATGGAACAAATAACTCCTTATAAACCTATACATAAAGTACGAATTGTAACTGCAGCCTCTCTTTTTGATGGGCACGATGCTGCTATTAATATCATGAGAAGAATTATACAATCAACTGGTGTTGAAGTAATTCACTTAGGGCATGATAGAAGCGTTGAAGAAGTAGTGAACTGTGCTATTCAAGAAGATGCAAATGCTATAGCAATGACATCATACCAAGGTGGACACAATGAGTATTTTAAGTATATGTATGATTTGCTTCAAGAAAAAGGAGCTACTCACATCAAAATTTTTGGTGGAGGTGGTGGAGTTATTCTTCCAGAAGAGATTAAAGAGTTGATGGATTATGGAATAACTCGTATTTATTCTCCTGATGATGGAAGAGAATTAGGTTTACAAGGAATGATCAATGATTTAGTAAAAACTTCTGATTTTGCTATTGGTGATGTTTTAAATGGAGAGGTAAAAAAATTAGCTTCTAAAGAAATTGGTAGCATAGCTCGTGTAATATCTTCTGCTGAGAATTTCCCTGATGTAGCTAAAGATACTTTAGATACCATACATGAAAAAAACAAAAATTCTAAAACACCTGTTTTAGGGATTACTGGAACTGGTGGTGCTGGAAAATCTTCATTAGTAGATGAGTTAGTTCGTCGTTTTTTAATTGATTTTCCTGAGAAAACAATTGGGCTAATTTCTGTAGATCCTTCTAAACGTAAAACTGGTGGAGCATTATTAGGAGACCGTATTCGTATGAATGCTATTAATAATGAACGTGTTTACATGCGATCATTAGCAACTCGTCAATCTAATTTAGCCTTATCAAAATATGTAAATGAAGCAGTTGAAGTTTTAAAAGCTGCTGAATTTGATTTAATCATCCTAGAAACTTCTGGAATTGGGCAATCTGACACGGAAATTATTGAGCATTCAGATACTTCTTTATATGTAATGACTCCTGAATTTGGGGCTGCTACTCAATTAGAAAAAATTGACATGCTTGATTTTGCTGATTTAGTTGCTATCAATAAATTTGATAAACGTGGTGCTTTAGATGCTATACGTGATGTAAAAAAACAATACATGCGTAATAATAATTTATGGGATGTTCATATGGATGACATGCCTGTTTTTGGTACTATTGCTTCTCAATTTAATGATCCTGGAATGAATACGTTATACAAACGTATTATGGATAAATTAGTTGAAAAAACTGGAGCTGATTTAAAATCAAATATGGAAATTACCAAAGAAATGTCTGAAAAGATATTTGTAATTCCACCAAGTAGAGTTCGTTATTTATCTGAAATATCAGAAAACAATAGAGCTTATGATAAAAAAGTTGACAGTCAAGTAATTGTTGCTCAAAAATTATATGGTATTCATCAAACTATAGAATCAATAGTTAATTCGCCTGTTGAAATTATTAAAACAGGATTAAATGAAGATGACATTTTACAACAAACTCAAAACGATGAACAAGATTTCATTAAGCTTCTAATTGCTCAATTTGACAAGGTAAAACTAAATCTTGACCCTCATAATTGGGAAATCATTTTAAACTGGCAAGAAAAAGTACAGAAGTATAAAAACCCTATTTACACGTTTAAAGTACGTGATAAAGAAATTAAAATAGCAACACATACTGAGTCTCTTTCTCATTCACAAATACCAAAAGTAGCACTTCCAAAATACCAAGCTTGGGGAGATTTATTACGTTGGAACTTACAAGAAAATGTTCCTGGAGAATTCCCTTATGCATCTGGTTTATATCCTTTTAAACGTACAGGTGAAGATCCTACAAGAATGTTTGCTGGTGAAGGAGGTCCGGAACGAACAAATAGACGTTTTCATTATGTAAGTTTAGGTATGCCAGCAAAACGTTTATCTACTGCTTTTGATTCTGTTACTTTATATGGTAATGACCCTGGTCACAGACCTGATATTTATGGTAAAATTGGTAATGCTGGAGTTTCTATTTGCTGCTTAGATGATGCAAAAAAGCTATATTCTGGTTTCGATTTAAGTCATGCTATGACCTCAGTTTCTATGACTATTAACGGACCTGCACCTATGTTGTTAGGTTTCTTTATGAATGCAGCTATCGATCAGAATTGTGAGAAGTACATCAAAGAGAACAAACTAGAAAAACAAGTTGAAGCTAAATTTAAAGAAATTTATGATTCTAAAGGATTGGATAGACCTAAATATCAAGGTGAACTACCTGAAGGAAATGATGGTTTAGGTTTACTTTTATTAGGCTTAACTGGTGATATGGTTTTACCTGCCGATGTTTATGCTGATATTAAAACTACTACATTAGCACAAGTTCGTGGTACTGTACAAGCAGATATATTAAAAGAAGATCAAGCTCAAAATACATGCATTTTTTCTACAGAATTTGCTTTACGTTTAATGGGAGATGTTCAAGAATATTTTATTAACAAACAGGTTCGTAATTTTTATTCTGTTTCTATTTCTGGGTATCATATTGCCGAAGCTGGTGCTAATCCTATTACTCAATTAGCGCTAACCTTAGCCAATGGGTTTACCTATGTTGAATACTATTTATCTAGAGGAATGGATATTAATAAGTTTGGACCAAATTTATCATTCTTTTTCTCTAACGGAATTGACCCAGAATACTCTGTAATCGGTCGTGTAGCACGTAAAATATGGGCAAAGGCATTAAAACATAAATACAATGCTAACCCAAGAGCACAAATGTTAAAGTACCATATTCAAACTTCTGGTCGTTCTTTACACGCTCAAGAAATTGATTTTAATGATATTCGTACTACATTACAAGCTTTATATGCTATATATGATAATTGTAATTCATTACATACTAATGCGTATGATGAAGCAATTACAACACCTACTGAAGAATCAGTTCGTAGAGCCATGGCTATTCAATTAATTATTAATAAAGAATTAGGATTAGCTAAAAATGAAAACCCTATACAAGGATCATTCATTATTGAAGAATTGACTGACTTGGTTGAAGCTGCAGTTTTAGAAGAATTTGATAGAATCACTGAACGTGGTGGAGTTTTAGGCGCAATGGAAACCATGTATCAACGTTCAAAAATACAAGAAGAAAGCTTGTATTATGAAACTTTAAAGCATACTGGTGAGTTTCCTATTATTGGTGTAAATACATTTTTAAGCTCTAAAGGATCTCCAACCGTACAACCAGCAGAAGTAATTCGTGCTACGGAAGAAGAAAAGCAATTCCAAATTCAAACAAAAGAACTACTTAACAAAGCTAATGACGGAAAAGTACATGAACAGTTAGCTATTTTACAAGAAGCAGCTATTCAAAACGAAAATTTATTTGACAAATTAATGGAAGCTACTAAGTATTGTTCATTAGGACAAATTACTCAAGCTTTATTTAAAGTTGGAGGACAATATAGACGTAATATGTAATAAGTATTACCTTTTGATAGATATCTAAAACCCTCACAAAATTTGTGAGGGTTTTACTTTTAACAGTAAAATATGTTTTTTTACTATTATAACATTCACCATTTAAATTTACTGTAAAAAAGTGGTAAATGGTATTAATATAATATTCGTATTTTTGGTAATGCTATGAAAAAAATACCTGATTACCCCATTACTGTTACCATAAAAAGAGTTTTACATAAAAAACAAGATGTTTTAGCTATTGTATTTCCTTATTCAGATTTAATCATTTCAAAATTAAAAAAGCTTAATGGTTACTACTGGAGTAAAACTCTTCATTCCTGGCTCTGTTCTTTTTCAGAAAAGAAACTAGCAGAAATTCAACATGCTTTAAAACATGAAGCTTCTTTTGTTTTGGACACATCATTATCAATTAATCCGACTATTAAATCTAAAAAGGGAAAAAGAAATATTTCTTATGAAAACAAAATACTTATTAGGCAATTTGTTCAATATTTAAAGGGTAAACGATATAGTGAAAGTACAATAAAAACATATTTCACTTTCGTTGCAGATTTTATTAATTACATAGAACCAAAACCTATAAAAGAACTTATAAACAGAGATGTTGAACTATTTATTGAAAATATTTTTGTTCCCTTAAATTACAGTATTAGCTCACAAAGACAATTTGTAAGCGCTATAAAATTATTTGTTGTTTTTTATCCCTCTTGTAAAATTGATAATTTAAAACTACAACGTCCCAGTAAAAGTAAAATATTACCTTCTATTTTATCTCAAGAAGAAATAATCACCTTATTACAGGTTACCAAAAACCTAAAACATAGAGCCGTTTTAGCTTTAATTTATTCTGCTGGTTTAAGGGTAAGTGAATTAATTTCTTTAGAGTTAAAAGATATACATATTAATAGATGTCAATTATTTATTAAAAATGGAAAAGGAAGAAAAGATAGATATGTTGTTTTAGCAAAAAGTTTTTTACCTCTATTAGAAAACTATATAAAAACTTATACTCCTGAAAGATATTTTGTAGAAGGCTTACCTAACAAACAATATTCAACAAGTAGCATTCGTAAGTTTTTACATCGTTCAACTAAACTAGCGAATATAAAACGTGTAATTACACCTCATACACTAAGACATAGTTATGCAACACACCTACTTGAGAATGGAATAGGTTTACGCTATATACAAGAATTACTAGGGCATTCAAAACCAGAAACGACTATGATATACACGCATGTAGCTAAAAAAGATTTATTAGACATAAAAAGTCCTTTAGATACAATTTTATTATCTTTAGCAAATAGGGATAAAAAGGAAGAAAAGTTCCTTTTATCCGGAAAAATAATCGAATAAATGAGAACTTTGTTCTCTATATAACGAGTTGTACAACATTAACGAATGAAAATAAAATTGCTCATAACTTTCATACTTTTCGCTTTTTTAGAAGTTGAAAACACTCATTCCAAAATGACACAATTAGAGGAAAGCTATTCTATTCAAACATCTTTTACAATAAATTTAGCTTAATAATTGTTAAGGAAAAAAACACAAAAATGCCTGTAGTTTTAAATGAAAATGGAGAATTTGAATTAATTCCAGATGAAAAGAAAAAAAATTATGACTTAATATTTTCGTACAAAAATGACACGTTGAGAAAATTCAAGTTCAATCAAGAATGGACAAAAAGGAAAGGATATAAATCAATTTCATTGAATGAAAAATGCAATGCTAGTAGGAAAACAGCTTTATCTGATTTGAAAAATAATAAAGTGAAAATATTTTTATTCTCCAGAAACCTGAATGAAAGAGAAATTAATGAAAAAGATAAAAAAATTGAAGAACTTTATAATTTTAAATATATCTATTTGAAAAACCTTGAACAGTTTGACTGTTATTTAGAATACAATATGAAAATTTTGAAAATATTACCTCTAAAAATTGGAAATGAATTTTTAAACAAACTGAATGAAAATGTTATTGGATGGAAATAAAAAACGTTGTACAACACCGTACAAAATTAATTGCTTATTTTAACCTGCTTACGAAAATCCTCGCGGATTTTCTTTGTTAGTAATTATTTATTAACTTTATTTCAAAACACCGCAACTAATCTTATACAAAACCGTTGT
>JBELFC010000037.1:0-24252 GCA_042093175.1 Tenacibaculum sp.
CAGACATTGGCCATAACCAAGAAGAAAACCAAGTATCTAAAGCATCTTCATCTTGACGTAAATCAGATGCTAATAACGTTGTTTTTCCTGTTTTTTCTTTTGCTAAAACTAATGCTTCTTCTTTACTCTCAGCAACTACGAAATCTTCTTTTCCATCTCCGTAGAAATACGCAGGAATTTGTTGTCCCCACCATAATTGACGAGAAATATTCCAATCACGAACATTTTCCATCCAATGGCGGTATGTATTCTCAAACTTCTTAGGATATAACTTAACATCACTATCTTCTCCTAAAACAGCTTCGATAGCTGGCTTAGCCAACTCTTCCATCTTTAAAAACCATTGATCAGATAATCTTGGTTCTATAACTGCTTTTGTTCTTTCTGATGTTCCAACCTTGTTAGTATGAACTTCTATTTTTACTAAAACTCCTTTCTCTTCTAGTTCTTTAGTAACTTCTTTACGAACTACAAAACGATCTTTTCCTTCATAATGCAATCCAAAAGAATTTAAAGAAGCATCATCATTAAAAATATCAACTACTTCTAAATTATGTTTGTCTCCTAAAACCTTATCATTCTCATCATGAGCAGGAGTTACTTTTAAACATCCAGTACCAAACTCTACATCAACATATTCATCTTCAATAATAGGAATTACCCTATTACATAATGGAACAATCGCTTTTTTCCCTTTCAAGTGAGTAAAACGTTCATCATTTGGGTTAATACAAATAGCCGTATCTCCAAAAATAGTTTCAGGACGCGTTGTTGCAATTGTTAATTTATCTTCAGAACCTTCAATTTTATATTCTAAATAATAAAGGTTTCCTTGTTTTTCAACATGAATTACTTCTTCATCAGATAAAGTAGTTTTTGCTTCAGGATCCCAGTTTACCATTCGGTAACCTCTATAAATTAATCCTTTATTATAAAGATCAACAAATACTTTTATTACTGATTCAGATAATGCAGGATCCATAGTAAATGAAGTTCTTTCCCAATCACAAGAAGCTCCTAGCTTTTTTAACTGATCTAAAATAATTCCTCCATACTCATTCTTCCATTCCCATGCATGGGCAAGAAACTCTTCACGAGTTAAATCGTTTTTATTAATTCCTTGTTCTTTTAGCTTCGCTACTACTTTTGCTTCAGTTGCAATCGAAGCATGATCCGTTCCTGGAACCCAACATGCATTTTTTCCTTGTAAACGAGCTCTACGTATTAAGACATCTTGAATAGTGTTGTTTAACATATGTCCCATGTGTAATACTCCTGTGACATTAGGTGGTGGTATTACAATTGTATATGGCTCACGATCATCTACTTCAGAATGAAAATAATTATGTTTCATCCAGTATTCGTACCACTTTCCTTCTACCTCTTTAGAATTGTATTTTGATGGAATATTCATATGTTTTTACTATATTTAGCCTAATAAATATTTTTTGGCATTATTTTTGAAAATTGATTAGCAAAAATACAACTATCTGTGAGCTACAGAAAAATAGTTGCCTTTTTTTTAGTATCAAAAAATAATTATAAATTTGTAACCGGTTATATAACCCCTAAAATAAAATAAACATTATGAAAACAATTTTATCATTTGTAGCTATTTGCTTTATCACTTTAACTGTAAGTGCTCAAGAGTTTAAATTTGAAAACGAAGTGATTAACTATGGTAAAGTAGCTTTAGGATCTGAAGGTAAGCGTGTATTTGAATTCACGAATGTAGGTGATGCTCCTTTAATTATTAAAGACATCAGATCTACTTGTGGTTGTACAGTACCTAAGAAACCTGAAAAGCCTATTATGCCAGGAGAAAAAGGACAAATAGAAGTTTCTTATGACACAAATAGACCTGGAGGTTTTTCTAAACAAATTACTGTTATGTCTAACGCTAAGAAAGCTAGAACTGTATTAAAAATTAAAGGTTTTATCGCTAAAAAACTTGTTCCTGCTAAAGCTAAGAGCATGGTTTCTACCGGAGGAACTGAGTAAGTTATTACTTAAAATATTTAAAAAGACCGATGAATATGAAGAATTCATCGGTCTTTTTGTATTATAAAAATTGTCTTATAAACAAATAAGTATTGTTTATAAAGTTCTCTAAAATATAATGAAAATAGCCTTCAGGAATTCACATCTTCTCTTATAATTAACTTTATTCATTTCTTTTTATAAACACAGAAAGAATTATCTACCAATAATAAACCATTTCTTTAGTAATAGAATGATTTGAATTATATATAGCCTAATAGTACGATCAAGCTATTATTATATACCTTGATAGTTTTTTATTAGACACAAAAAACGTTTACAAATTTTACTTTGTAAACGTTTTTGTATTTTAATTAGCTTTTTTAGTTTTTATCTTTTGATGCTTTATTCCAAATTTTAATTTCATCATCTTTAGTTACCCCATCTAAAACCTCAACATTAACACCATCAGAAGTTCCTAGTTTAACATTTCTTTTCTCAAACTTACCTTCACTAACTTTAATTTCTACGTAAGGCTCTTCAGTTTTTTTATCAAACTTTAATAAAGCTTCTTTTATAGATAATACACTGTCCTTTTTCTCTAAAACAATGTCAGCATTTGCACTATAACCAGCTCTAATAAAATAATCGCTATCTAATGTTACATCTGCTTTTATTTTAAACTGTACAGCTCCTCCTTCTTCAGTACCTTTAGGAGCAATAAAATTTAATCTTGCAGGGAATTTTTTATTTTCTATAGCTCCCAATGCAACTTCAATATCAGACCCTCTAACTAATTTACCAACTTCTGATTCATCAACCTTTCCTTCAAAAATCATTTTAGTCATATCTGCAATACGAGCAATTGTCGTTCCTGCGTTAAAATCATTAGTTTGCGTTACTTGATATCCCTTTTTTACTGGTATTTCTACTATCATTCCTGATGTTGTAGCTCTAATGCTTGTATTAGCAGCGTTACCTAATCCAGATGTAGTTCCTTTTCTAATAATATCCATGTCAGATTGCGCATTTGATAGTACTTGTTTTGCATTATTATAGCTTAACTCAGAATTCTCAAAAGCCTGACGAGAAATCACTCCTTTATCAAATAATCGTTTATTTCTTTCAAACTGAACTTTTGCATTTTCAAAAGATAATCTTGCGTTTTTCACACTACCATTTGCTCTATTCAACGACGCTACATTTGGAACTACTCTTACAGTTGCAATCAAATCTCCAACTTTCACTATTGCGCCTTCTTCAACAAGAATTTTATCAACAATTCCTGCTATTTGAGGCTTAATTTCAACTTCTTCTAGTGGAATAACTTTTCCTGTTGCTACAGTTTTCTTAACAATTGTAGTTTTAAAAGGCTTTTCAGTCTCATATTCTACAATATTCTTTTTGTTCTTTTTCCCGAACCAAACTAGTGCTACTACAAATAGTACTAAAACAATTCCTAAAATAATTTTTGCTCTTTTACTCATGATTTGTTGATTGATTTATTCTTCTCTTAATGCTTCTATTGGTTTAACTATTGTTGCCATGTATGCCGGTATTAATCCTATTAATGTTCCTAATACTACTAATGTTAAAAATGCTATCATAATGATTGGAATATTTACCGTTGGATTAACTAATGTAGGATCTGGACCATGGCCAAAAGCGGAATCTATTAAAAATAAGACCAATGCCCCAAAAATAATTCCTAGCATACCAGCTACTGTTGTTAGAAAAACAGATTCTAAAATAATTTGTTGTCTAACACTTCTAGGGGTAGCTCCTAAAGCTCTTCTTATCCCTATTTCTTTTGTACGTTCTTTAACTGTAATTAATAATATATTTCCAATTGCAAATACCCCAGCTATTAATGTTGCAATACCTACGAACCATGTTAAAAATTGCATTCCAGTTAAAAACCCTGTAAATTTTGCTATTTCAACACCTAAATTTACACTACCAAAGGCTCTTTTATCCTCTGGATGTACCTTATGTAAATTTTTTAAGGTTAATAATACATCTTTTTCTAATTGTTTTATGTCAACACCTTCATTAGCTGTAATCATCATCCAATGAATTTTATCTCCCATATTATAAATCTGCTGGAATGTTGTAAACGGTATATAAGCGGTATCGTCATCAAAATTTATACTACTAGGACGTTTATATACTCCAATAACTTTAAAATTGATATTATTTACTTTAATGTACTGCCCTACTGGCCTAACATTTTTGTCAAATAATTGTTTATATATATCTTCAGAAATAACAGCTACTTTTGATTTTGAAAGAATATCATTCTCATTCAAAAATCTACCATAAATCAATTCCTTTTTTTGCACCTGATCTAATACAGGATAATCTCCACTTACTTGAAAGCTTCCTGATTTAAAATCTTTAATTAATTGTGCATTAGTTTGACTTCTTGGTGCTAATAACTTTATTTCTTTAAACTCTTCTTTTAATATTTTAACATCTGTTAAAGTAGGTAAAAAACGTCTTCCCTTTTGAAATCCTTTAAAAGGAGTGTCTGTAGATTGTGTCCATATAAAAACACTATTAGTTGCAAAATTTCCGAAGATTTTTTTGAAATTATTTTCCATTCCTCTTGCTGCACCTAAAAGTACAACTAGTAAAAATATTCCCCATAATACACCTATAATTGTAATTACAGTCCTAATTTTATTTTTACGAATACTCCCGTAAATTTCTTGCCAACTATCTGAATCAAATAAAAATTTCATAATTAATCTGCTCTTAATGCTACAATTGGTTTAATTCCTGCTGCTCTTTTAGCTGGAATGTATCCAGCAATTAAACCAGAAAGTATTAAAACAATAGTTGCTCCTATTACAATTCCTGGGCTTACACTTGGGTCTTTTATAAAATACTTCTCTAAACTATCACCTATTAAACTTAAAATATAAGTACCTAATGACAACCCTAAATAACCTGCAATAGTTGTAATTAATACTGACTCTTGTACTACCATCCCTACGATAGATGAAGGTTTAGCTCCTAAAGCTTTTCTTATACCAAATTCTTTAGTACGCTCTTTTATAACAAAAATCATAATATTACTAATACCTATAATCCCTGCAATTAAAGTACCTGATCCTACAAAAATTACAATAAAATATAGTGCTAACATAAATGTTCCTATTCCTTTATTTGCTTCTGCCATATTACGAACCGATAATGCACTTTGATCATCTGGATGAATTCCAAGTTTTTTACGTAAATCACGTTCAACTTTATTCCCAAAGGCAATAGCTTCATCTAAACTTAGCTTTGGATTATACCCAATATTAATTTGACTAATATGATCATTATTACCATAAATCATTTGAGCTGTAGAAACAGGCATATAAGTTTGACGTTCTTCATTATCTCCTCCATCATCTGAAAAAATTCCAATAATCTTATAAGATATACCACTAACATTTACTCTTTTACCTAAAGCTGGTTTTTCCCCAAACAAATCTTGTTTTACAAGCCTACCAATAACAATAACTTTAGATTTTTCTTTAATATCTCTTTCATTAATATACCTTCCTTCATCAATAATCGTTTTTTCTAAAAATTGATGATCTGGATGTACTGCTCTTAATCTATAATTATCAGATTTATTTTTATAAGAAATACTAACACTTTTATAAATTCTTGCTGTTAAATGTTGAATTTTATCTTCATATTCATCTTTAACGTAATTAAAATCTTTGTTTTTTAACTGAATTCTTCTTCCTGTTTGTAAACCTTTATATGGTTTAGAAGTTTTCCATACTCTTACAAACATAGAATTTTGAGCATCATCAACAAAAGCGCCTTTAAAAGAATTACTTAGACCACTTACTATTCCAAATAAAAGAGTAAATAATAAAATAGCAAACGCAATAGTAAAACCAGACATTACTGAACGTAATCTATTTTTATTAATGCTCTGAAAAATTTCTCTCCAACGATCTAAATCAAACATAACTTATATAGCTTTAGCGTTAGCATTACTCTTTACTCCTGTTAATTCATCACTAATAATTACACCATCTTTCAAACGAACAACTCTATTTGTTTGTTCAGCAACTTCTTCTTCATGGGTAATTACAAAAACGGTCATTCCTTCATCATTAATTTCTTTTAATAAGTCCATTACAGAATCTGTTGTAGTTGAATCTAATGCTCCTGTTGGTTCATCAGCCAATACAACTTTAGGCTTAGTAACTAATGCTCTTGCAATGGCAACACGTTGTTTTTGTCCTCCTGATAATTCGTTAGGTAAATGGTTAGCCCAATCTTTTAATCCTACTTTTTCTAAATATTCTAAGGCTATTTTTAATCGCTCTTTTCTAGCCATTCCTTTATAATATAAAGGCAAGGCTACATTTTCTAAAGCTGTTTTGTAGGATATTAAATTAAAAGATTGAAATACAAATCCTAAAAATTTATTTCGTAAAATTGCAGCTTTCTTTTCATTTAAATCTTCAATTAACTGACCATTTAAATAATATTTTCCTTCATCATGTGAATCAAGTAATCCAACTATATTTAATAAAGTAGATTTTCCTGATCCTGATGATCCCATAATTGATACAAACTCTCCTTCTTTAATATGTAGGTCTAAACCTTTTAAAACATGAAGAGACTCTTTACCTATTGGGTAAGACTTATGTAAATTTTCAATTCTTATCATTTGTTAGTTAATTTTTATACCAAAGTAAAAATCGAATAACAAATTGGCTATTAATTTTCTGTTAAAACGTTAATTACTTTCCTACAAGACGCCTGTTTTAAAATTATGTTACAAAAACTATAGTAATTTTATGTAATTATTTTACTGAGTACTATAAATGAATAGTTTATATAAAAAACAAAAGCTCACATTTAAGTGAACTTTTGCTACTATAAATGAACTTTATAGATTTAAGGGGAGATATTATTATAAACTTATTAGTTAAAATAAATTTTAGAAGCTCCTAAAGCAACTTCTTTTGTTTCTTTTTTGGCTTTAGTTACTAAATCATAAACATTTAACTTACTTAAGCCAGTAAAACTAGCATCTAAAACGTATAAATTACTATCTTTTACTGCCAATCCATATAAATAACCAGCATCAGTTGTTATCAATTTTGCTGTTGGAAGAACTATTGCATTGTCTTCTACTTTATATATATCTTTTCCTAAACTATAATAAATACTATTGTTACTAACAACCATTTGAGATGGATGTTCTCCTTCTTTGAATGTTAATTCTGATTCCCATCTATTTTCAGTTGTATCAATAAATGTAATAGCTCCTTTAGTATGACCAGTTACATTCCAATTTGAATCATAAATTGTTTTCCCTTCACATAAAACTACTAATTTACCTGAATTATTGATATACAATTCATCTGGCTTGTCTTTAATTGTAATCTCTTTATCTACCTTTTTTGTAGAAATATCTATCACACTTATTTTGTTGTTAGTTCCAAACGCTCCTTTATGTGACACATATAATTTACCATTTTTAGAAACTATTCTTTCAGGACCTAAGGCAACATCTATTTTGCCTTCATTTTGAAATGAAGATAAGTTTACAATAGCTACAAAATCATCATTGTCGTTATCAGTTGCTCCCCAGTTTGTTACATATCCTTTATCACCTACAATGGTCATATATCTTGGTTTAATTAAACCTGCTGTAATTGTTCCTTCTTTTTCGAAAGTAAAACGATTTACAACAGTAATCGTATTTTGATTATCTGTTATAATATACGCTCTATCTTTATCAAAAGAAATTGATTGAACATATTCACCTAATTCTACTTTATTTACTTTTTTATAAATAGATTTTTCTACAGTTGAAAGATCATTTGACACATATGAAACCGAGCCTGAAACCGTTGTTGTTCCTTCACCACTCACTAAAATTCCATTTTCATAATCTCCTTTAGGTAAATTCGGTTCAGCATCATCACTACATGATGTAAAAAGAATAGTTCCTAAAAATAATACCCCAAATAATTTAGTTATTTTCATTTTTAAAATTTATAATTGATATTTATATTAAAATTTCTTTCTGGCATTGGCCTCCTCGGCAAAACTACATACTTTTTACCAAGTAAATTATTTATTTTAAACCCTAAGGTTAAACTTTTATTTAGTTTCTGAAACACTTTATACTCTCCTCCCGTATTTAACAAGAAAAAACTTGGAACATTAAAGTCTTCTGAATTTTCTTCAGTTGTATATACCTTTCCATTAAATAATGATTGGAAAAACAGAGAAGCTTTTTTATAACTAAAAGTCAAATTACTATTTAATAAATGTTTAGGTACAAAGGTTAAAAATTTATCTGTTCTCGTATTTTTAGCAAGCGTATAATTATAATTAATACTTGTAACTACTTTATATTTTTTATAGTCAAAATTATAATTTAAACTTGCCTCAACTCCTTTATTATTAGTTTTTGATAAATTAATAGGTACCCAAACTCCTGGTCGATTAGGATCTCCTGAAGGAGTCCAAACAATTTTGTCTTCAGTATTAATATAATATCCACCTATATCAATAGATAGCTTTTTATTTTTATACCCAACACCAACTTCACCTTGTAAAGATGTTTCTGGTAATAAATCTAAATTACCTTGACCAGGCCAAAATAAATCATTGTATGTTGGTACTCTATAATTTTTTGATCCGTTTACTCTTATATAAAATTTTGAAAAAGGTCTTATTTTAAATCCTGCTGAATATACAAATGGAACATTATAATCAGAATTAAAGTCCTTTCTTAATTTAATATTAAATGAAATAAGTTTTTTGATATTTTGGTTATAAATAAAATATTGAGAGAATTGTCTTCTATTTTTTTCTTGAATCATGTCTGTTGAACCAAAAGTAGATTCATATTCAGAAAAAGAAGATACTGTTGCATTTATTTGAGGAAATTTTAAATCTACTGAATACCCTCCTATAAATCTTCTTGATTTTCCAAAATTAAAATTGTCTGAATGCTTATTTGAAAAATATTGATACTTCTGTGTTAAATAAGCTACTTTAATTTCATGATTAATATTTCGAGATGAAAAACCATAAATCAACATATTTCTATAATTAGTATCCTTATACTTTTCATTTGCTGAACTTGGATTTGGTAAAGTTCCTGAAAAATGACGTTCTCCTAAATAACTTGTACTAAAAAACTTAAGCTCAGAATTGTTTTTGAATCGGTATCCAAAACCTAAATTTATTCCATAATTCTCATAATTACCATTTGTATTATTAAACTCAGTATTAAAAAGCTTAAAATCATTATCAGAGAAATTATGAGATATTCCTAACGAAATAGTGTAATTATTATTAGAAATTTTTGATTTATAAATAGAATTAAATGTAGTATAACTTCCTCCAGAAAAAATAAATTCGTTATTAATTTTAAATGTATCATTATATTTAAGTACATCGTTTAAATGTATTGTCCCGCCTATAGCTCCAGATCCATATTCAATACTTCCTCCCCCACTTCTTATATCAATTGCATCAAATAAATTAACTGTTAATGAATTAAATCCTGTTTGGCCGTTATTAACTGAGTTTATATTTATCCCATTCCAAACTACAGCTGTATTGGAAGCACTTGTTCCTCGAAAACTTACTGAACTAGTTCCACCTTTACCATATTCTTTTAAATATATTGATGAATTATAACGCATCAAATCTGTAAATGATCCTAAATTTCTAGTTATAACTGAATCAGATAGATTTATTATTTTTTGACCAACAGAATTTTTTTGTAACTTTTTGGTAGAATTAACAATCACTTCATCTAAACGATTATAAATAGAGTCGTTTTGACTTACACATATAAGTGTGTAAAAGAAGAAGAAAATAGTTGTTGTTGTTTTTATCATATTAATATTAAACTTTTATCCCGAAAGTTTGATTTACATCAATATTAATTGGCAGGTCTCCTGGCTCACTTATTGTAATTTGTCTTCCCATTTAAAATAAAACAGTGACGTAAAGATTAATTACAAGATTATTAGCTTACAGTTGCGGGAACAGCTTCGGATTTTAACCGAATTCCCTTTTAATTTTCTTTAAACAATTGTTAAAGAAAAACCAAAAATCATGGCAAATGTATTCTATTATTACATACCTACAACAACTTAGCTGTAATAATTTAAAAATTTAACTTTTAGCTCTTCAGAAATAGTATAATAATTAGGATGAATCATTTGGGCTAAACACTCTATACCATCTACTAAAGTACTTGCTGATGATTGAGTAAACATCGCAAAATCTGCAATATATACCTGCTTATTTTTAACTGCTCTTAAAGTATTCCATTCTTTTTTATTTTCTAAAAACTTCATATCTTCAAGAGATCTTTTAATTCCATAACCACAAGGTGCTATAATTAATACTTCTGGATTATACTTAACAATTTTATCCCAAGAAATAACAATACTATCTCCTGATGGATGTGATAATAAATCTACCCCTCCAGCATATCCAATTTGATGAGGAATCCAGTGACCACAATTAAATAAAGGATCAATCCATTCTAATAACAATACACTTTTAGATTGTATTTTATGTATTCTTTGAATATCTACAATATTATATATTCGTTCTTTTAACCCGTTTACATAATTAATTCCAATACTTTCTTGGTTCATTTCTCTTGCAATAGTCAAAGCATTATTAAAAACGTCTTCTAAAGAGTTTGGTGTTATTGAAACTAGTTTTGGAGACTTCGCTAACTTATATGCCGATTTTGCAACAGATTCTGTATCTATCTGACAAACATCACATACATCTTGCGTAAAAATAAGGTCAGGTGCTATGCGCTCAAGAATAGGTTCATCAACATAGTATAAAGTACCTCCTTCAGCTTTAGTTCTTGAAAAAATCTCTGTTATTTCCTTACTGGTTAATTCTTTCCCTTCTAATTTATATCGAACAGCAACTTCTTTTTCTTTTAATGCTATTTCAGGGCATTCAAAAGTTATTCCGTTTAAAAAATGTTGCAAGCCCATGTCATAAATCATTTGGGTTACTGCTGGCATAAAAGAGGATACAATCATTTATTTGTTTTATCTTATAACAACAAAAATAAATAGTAATTTACTTTAATCTTCATTTTATTAAAAATCTTTGCAATATTTGTCTTCTCTATTTAACAGATCTATGATTTACTATATAACAGGAGGTGAACGTTCAGGAAAAAGCAGTTATGCTCAAAAACTTGCTGAATCTTTATCCGATACTCCAATATACCTTGCAACTTCTCGTATTTGGGATGATAATTTTAAAGAACGTGTTGAAAGGCACATTTCTGACAGAGACGATCGTTGGACAACTATTGAAGAAGAGAAATTAATTAGTACCTTTATTTCTGAAAAGCAAACAGTAGTTATTGACTGTGTTACTTTGTGGCTTACTAATTTTTATCTAGACACAAAAAACAATGTACAGCAAAGTTTAGAGTTAGCTAAAAAAGAAATAGATAAGTTAGCTCAAATAGATGCAAATATTATTATCATTTCTAATGAAATAGGTATGGGACTTCATGCTCAAACTGAAGTTGGTAGAAAATTTACAGAATTACAAGGTTGGACAAACCAATACATTACACAATACGCTGACAAAGCTGTTTTTATGGTTTCTGGACTACCTTTAACGTTAAAATAAACTCAATGAACACAACAATACCCTCTCTTTCTAAAAGTTTACTAAACACCATTCAAGAAGAGATAGATTATAAAACAAAACCAATTGGAGCTTTAGGCATTTTAGAAACTATTGCTTTACAAATAGGTTTAATTCAAGGTACTTCAACTCCAACGCTATCAAAACCTACTATTATGGTTTTTGCGGGTGATCATGGTATAGCAAAAACAAACAAGGTGAGTCCATACCCTCAAGAAGTAACACAACAAATGGTTTTTAATTTTTTAAATGGAGGGGCAGCTATCAATGTTTTTTGTAAACAGAATTCTATTAATTTAAAAATTATTGACGCTGGTGTTAATGCTGATTTTGAAAATAATCCGATATTGATCAATGCTAAAATAGCTAAAGGAACTGCTGATTATAGTTTAAAAAAAGCCATGTCTTTAGAAGAATATCAATTGGCTTTTTCTAAAGGAAAGGATCTTGTTCGAAAAACATACAGTGAAGGTTGTAATATTTTAGGATTTGGAGAAATGGGAATTGGTAACACTTCTTCAGCATCATTATTAATGAGTTATTTTACTAGTACACCTATTGAAAAATGTGTTGGTAGAGGTACAGGAGTAAGCGACGAAGGTTTAAAAACCAAAATTAATACATTAAAAGATGTATATAATTTTCATAAAAGCTCTTTAAAAACTCCTCAAGATGCATTAATTTCTTTTGGCGGCTTTGAAATAATTATGATGTGTGGAGCTATGTTAGAAGCAGCTTCCTTAAAAATGACTATATTGATTGATGGTTTTATTGTTACTTCAGCTTTATTAGCTGCACATGCACTTAATTCAAATATTTTAGATTATTGTATTTTTTGTCATACATCTGGAGAGCAAGGCCACACTAAAATGTTAGATTATTTAAATGCTACACCACTAATCAATCTAGGTTTACGTTTAGGAGAAGGAACTGGATGTGCTGTTGCTTTTCCCATAATTAAATCTAGTGTAAACTTTTTAAATGAAATGGCTACTTTTAAAAGTGCAAACGTTTCTGAAGCTTAAAATATGAAAAAACAAATTCATTACTTTTTAACAGCTGTACTATTTTTCACTAGAATACCTTGCCCTAAGTGGGTTGATCACTCTCCTGAAATATTAAATAAAAGTAGTAGATACTTTTCTTTAGTAGGAATTTTAGTTGGATCAATAGCTTCCTTATCATATTTTATTACTTCTTTTCTTTTTACTACGGATATTGCTATCATACTAAGTATGATAACATCTATTTGGGTTACAGGTGCTTTTCATGAAGATGGATTTGCTGATGTTTGTGATGGTTTTGGAGGTGGATGGACTAAAGATAAAATATTAATGATCATGAAAGATTCTAGGCTCGGAACTTTTGGTGTAAGTGGTTTAGTTTTTATTTTAGCTTTAAAGTTTTTAGCCTTATATCATTTACACACTTTTTCAGTTAACTTAATTATTATCATTATTTGTGGGCATAGCATTAGTAGGTTTATTGCAACAATACTACTCTACACACATGAATATGTTAGAGATATTGATAGTTCTAAAGTAAAACCATCTACACAAAAAATGAGTACCAAATCGCTTATAATATCAAGTATTTTTGGGGTATTACCATTATTTTTTTTGCAAAAAATCACTGTGTTTTTAGTATTCATTCCTTTATTAATAACCTATTTATATATGGGGCGTTTTTTTAAAAAATGGATTGGTGGACAAACAGGAGATTGTGCAGGCGCCTTACAACAAGTTTCTGAAGTTATTTTTTACTTATCAATTTTAAGTTTATGGAAATTATTTTAATAAGGCATACTACCCCAGACATAGCTAAAGGTATTTGTTATGGTCAATCAGATATTAACATTAAAGATTCTTTTTTAGAAGAAATTAAGCCTATTTTAAAAGAAATGCCTGTGAACAATGAAAATATAACTTACTATAGTAGTCCTTTAAAACGTTGTGCCATTTTAGGTAAAGAATTAGGTGAAAAAATCAATTTTGACAATCGTTTAAAAGAGTTGAACTTTGGTGATTGGGAACTAAAAAAATGGGATGAAATTAATAGGGCTGATTTGGATATTTGGATGAATGATTTTGTAAATACTCCTACAAAAAACGGTGAGTCATATGTTGACTTACATCAACGAACTATTTCTTTTTTAAAAGAGATAAAGGAAAATAAAACAAAAAAAGCTGTAATAGTTACCCATGCAGGAGTGATTAGAAGTATTTGGTCATATATAAACGATATACCTTTAGAGAAATCTTTTGATTTAAAACTTAACTATGGAGCTATTATAAAACTAAAATTAGCATAAAAAATTATGAAACAATTTTTATTCCTATTGATTATTTCTTTTCTTTTTATTCAATGTAAAACATCTAATCAAAAAGAGACTATTAAAGATCCTGTTGAAAAAAAACTATTAAAGTATGCTAAGGGTTTTGAGATTATTACTAAAGATGGTTCTAAAAAATTGATCATAAAAAAAGTATTTCAAAAATCAAACAAGCAATTTTCTTACATACTTGGTAATACTAACAATAAAAATGAAATTAAAATACCTGTACAAAGGTTGGTTGTTACAAGCACTACACATATTCCAATGTTAGAATTATTAGGCTCAGAAAATGTATTAGTTGGATTTCCACATACCCAATATATCTCTTCTAAAAAAACTAGAAATAGAATTAAGGAAGGAAAAGTAATAGAATTAGGTTCTGAGCAAAGTATGAATACAGAAAAATTAATGGACTTAAATCCTGAACTTGTTGTTGGTTTTTCATTACACCCAAATAATAAATTATATGAGAATATAAAAAAAACTGGTATTCCTGTAATTTTTAACGGAGATTGGCTAGAAGAAACTCCTTTAGGTAGAGCTGAATGGATAAAGTTTTTTGGTGTTTTACTTAATAAAGAAAAAGAAGCTGATAGTATTTTTAATGAAATAGAAACTGAATACTTAAAGGCTAAAAGTATTGCCCAAAAAAATAATAAAAATATCACTGTTATTTCGGGTAGTATGTTTAAGGATGTTTGGAATGTTCCTGCAGGAAAAAGTTTTTTTTCATCTTATTTTAAAGATGCCAATCTTAATTATTTGTGGAAAGACACGAATGGAACAGGTAGTTTACAACTTAGTTTTGAAGAGGTTTTAGACAAAGGAAAAAAAGCCCAGTTTTGGTTTAATTGTGGATTATATGAAACAAAAAAACAACTAACTACTGCAAATACCCACTATAAAGAGTTTGATGCATTTATAAATAATAATTTATATTCTATAGCACATAATAAAGGGGAAACTGGTGGCTTAATTTATTTTGAATTATCGCCAGTACGCCCAGACTTAGTTTTAAAAGATTTAATAAAAATTACTCAACCTAATTTATTACCTAACTATAAATTATATTTTTATAATCGTGTAAAGTAAATAACTATATAATTAAATGTTTTGACAGAAATAGAAAAAACAACATCACAAAAAAAAGAATTAAAAGAAATAGCTTTTTTATTTTTTAAATTAGGATGTATAGCTTTTGGAGGGCCAGCAGCACACATAGCAATGATGGAAAATGAAGTAGTTACAAAACGAAAGTGGATGACTCAAGAACATTTTTTAGACCTTATAGGTGCTACTAATTTAATTCCTGGTCCAAATTCTACTGAAATGACCATGCATTGTGGACATGAAAAAGCTGGATGGAAAGGTTTATTTATTGCTGGTTTTTGTTTTATTTTTCCTGCTGCTTTAATTACTGGTGTTTTCGCTTGGCTTTATCAAAAATATGGCCAATTACCAGATGTTGATCCTTTTATTTATGGTATAAAACCAGCTGTTATTTCTATAATTTTAATGGCAGCTTATAAATTAAGTAAGAAAGCAATAAAAAGTAAACAGTTAGCCTTACTATGTGTTTTAGCAATAATAGCATGCTTGCTTGGAGTAAATGAAATTATTGTTCTTTTTGGAGCTGCTATTTTAGGTGTATTACTATTTTTCATCAAAAGAAATAAAAATTATTTAAATAGTATTATACCTTTATTCATTATGCAATTTAGTACAGAAACAAAAATATCAACTCTAAGTGTATTTTTAGTTTTCTTTAAAATTGGGGCAATACTTTATGGTAGTGGTTACGTATTATTTGCTTTTCTTGACTCAGAACTAGTAGCAAATGGTTGGCTTACTAAACAAGCATTACTAGACGCTATTGCTGTAGGGCAAATAACACCTGGACCTATTTTAACTACGGCAACTTTTATTGGTTGGCAAATGAATGGATTTTTAGGTGCTTTTGCTGCTACACTGGGAATATTTATACCATCTTTCCTTCTTGTTTTAATACTAAATCCTTTAATTCCTAAAATGCGAAAATCGAAGGTAATAAGTAATATTTTAGATACTGTTAATGTAGCTGCAGTAGCTTTAATTATAGCAGTTTGTGTAGAAATGGCTAAAAATACTATTACCGATTGGAGAACAACTTTAATAACGATAGTTAGTTTACTTACTGTTTTTTTATTTAAAAAATTAAATAGTGCTTTTATTGTTTTAGGAAGTTCAATTCTAGGATATTTATTAACTTTTATTTAATTCTAAAATAATTATTTTTATAACAAAAACAGCATCTTAAAATTTAAGATGCTGTTTTTGTTATAAATTACTTAGTAAAAAATTACTCTTTATAAACTCCCATGTTAGCATATTTGTCCATTCTCTGCGAAACTAAATCTACTTGATCTAATACTTTCAATTCTTCGAAAGCTGACAAAATCTGATTTTTCACAGCTTCAAACGCTCCATTTCTATCAGAATGTGCACCTCCAACTGGTTCTTCAATTATTCCATCAATTAGTTTTAATTTTTTCAAATCATCACTAGTTAATTTCAATGCCTCAGCAGCTTGCTCTTTAAATTCCCAGCTACGCCATAATATTGATGAACAAGACTCAGGAGAAATTACAGTATACCATGTGTTTTCCATCATATACACTCTATCTCCTACTCCAATACCAACAGCTCCACCTGATGCTCCTTCTCCAATAATAATAGTTATTACAGGAGTTTTTAAACGAGTCATTTCAAGTATATTACGAGCAATCGCTTCACCTTGCCCTCTTTCTTCAGCTTCTAAACCAGGATATGCTCCAGGAGTATCTACTAGAGTTACTACAGGTATACCAAATTTTTCAGCCATTCTCATTAACCGTAAAGCTTTACGGTATCCTTCAGGATTAGCCATACCAAAATTACGATATTGACGTGTTTTAGTATTATATCCTTTTTGCTGTCCGATAAACATAAAAGACTGATCACCTATTTTACCTAAACCACCAATCATTGCTTTATCATCTTTAACACTTCTATCTCCATGTAATTCCATAAAAGTATTACCGCAAATAGCGTTAATATAATCTAAGGTATAAGGTCTGTTAGGATGACGAGATAATTGTACACGTTGCCAAGGCGTCAAGTTCTTATATATATCTTTTTTAGCTTTCTCTAATTTTTTTTCAATTTTCTTACAGGTCTCTGTAACGTCTACATCACTTTCTTTTCCTATATCAAAGCATTTTGCCAATTGATCTTCTAATTCTTTAATTGGCATTTCAAAATCTAAATATTCCATTGTGTATAGTTTGATTTTCTACTTATTTAATCAGTTGTTTGTAAAAGCAAACATACTAAAAATTTGCACAGTTATATTATTACTAACTCTTTTTTACGTATTTTTTTGTTCTTATTTTTTTTTCAATAGCTCTTTTATTCTTTAGTAATCCATTTAATAATACTACAAATAAAACAATAGCTGCTCCATAGTAAAACTCCACATTCATTTGTTCTTTTTCTCCAAAAATAATTAAAGCCAATATTATAGCATATACAGGCTCTAAATTAATTGTTAACATTACCGTATAGGGAGTTAAATATTTCATTACTTGTACAGATGCTATAAAAGCATAAGCTGTACAAATACTACTTAATAATAATAAATAAAACCAATCTGACATTGGTAGTTTAAAAAAATCTAAAGAAAATTGATTTGTAAAAATCAAAAATACAGTAACACCTAAAACGCCAAAAAGTAATTGATAAAACGATATTAAATCTGCTTCATATTTTTTTACAAATAACCCATTTAACACTGAAAACAAAGCAGATAAGAAAGATGATACCAAAGCATAAATAATTCCTAAAGTATATTTACTTTCAAAATTAAATATAATATATAAACCTAAAATCACTAATAACCCTAATACAATTTCAATTGCTTTTATTCTTCTTTTAAAAAAAACAGGTTCTATCAATGATGTAAAAAAGGCTCCTGTACTCATCGTTACTAAAGCGACTGATACATTTGAAACTTTTATAGCTTTAAAAAAAGTTATCCAATGTAATGCTATAATTAAGCCTGAAATTACAAACTTAAAAATTGCTTTTTTTTCAATCTTAAACCCTTTCTTTTTTATAATAAAATAAATAGCTATAAAAATAACTGCCAATAACATTCTGAACCAAACTAATGGTACAGCATTTATAGTTATTAAAGCTCCTAAGATAGCTGTGAATCCCCAAATAAAAACTATAAAATGTAGTACTAAATAATGCTTTAGTTTACTTTCTTGCATTTATATATAAGTATATTGCATAAATACCAAATATAATATTCGGTGTCCAAACATTCATTAAAGGATTTGCATCAGCAACAGCTCCAAGAACTTCAGCTATTTTTAAAACAAATATGTACACAAACATAATAGCTAAACCGAAAGCTAAATTTACTCCAATCCCACCTCTTTTTTTCTTGTATGCTAAAGCTACTGCTATTAAAGTTAAAATATATGAAGCTATAGGCAAGCTAGTTCTTTTATACAACTCAACATAATAGGCATTTAAATTTTTAATACCTCTTTTTTTAGATATGGTAATAAAATCTATCAACTCATTAGACACCATTTCTTGAGCTACAATAGATTTATAATTAAAATCTTTAGGTGTAAATGCAAAAGTAGTATCCATATTGTTTCCTGAAGAAATAATATCTCTATCTTTTAGTACTTTACGTATCTTCCAATTATATAATTTAAATACACTATCGTTTTTATCCCAATTTATATTTTCAGAAGTTAATTTATACTTCAATTGGATTCCTTTATAAGTTTCAGTTGAGAAATTGTATCCCGAATTTCTTTCTAAATTAAATCTTTGTATAAAAACATAGGTACTATCATTTAATTGTAAGCTAAAATCTCTTATAGAATTATCTACATAATGCCTACTTGATAGGTATTTTTTTTCAAATGTCCTTCTTGTTTTACTACTAGATGGCACAAAAAAGTGGTTCATCAGAAGTGCAACTGTTGTTATAATAGTAGCACCAACAAAATATGGATATAGAAATCTAGTAAAAGAAATTTGAGAACTATTAATTGCAACTATTTCTGTGTTATTTGCAAGTTTTGATGTAAATAGAATTACTGCTATAAATAATGCTAATGGCATAAATGTATTAACATAATAAATAATAAAATTTACATAATAATCATTTACAACCTCAAAAAGAGTTAAGCTTTCATTTCTTAAAAACTTATCTATTTTCTCAGCAATATCAATAGCAACCGCTATTGGTATCAATATAAGTAAGGTAAACAGAAAAGTTACCAGATAACGTTTTAATATGTACCTATCTAATAATTTCAAATTATAAACGTTTGTCCATTTGTTTTACCATCTTGTCTTTCCACTCAACAAAATCTCCTGCTAAAATATGCTTTCTTGCTTCGCGGGTTAACCATAAGTAAAACCCTAAGTTATGTATAGATGCTATTTGTTTACCTAACATTTCTTTAGAGGCAAATAGATGTCTTAAATATGCTTTAGAATACATCGTATCTACATGAGTAATTCCCATTTCATCTATAGGTGAGAAATCATTTTCCCATTTCTTATTTTTTATATTTATACTTCCATGCGCAGTAAACAACATTCCGTTACGAGCATTACGTGTTGGCATAACACAATCAAACATATCGATTCCTAAAGCTATGTTTTCTAATATATTTATTGGAGTTCCAACCCCCATTAAATATCTAGGTTTATCTTCAGGTAAAATTTCTGTAACAACCTCAGTCATTGCATACAATTCTTCAGCTGGTTCCCCTACAGATAGACCTCCAATTGCATTTCCTTCTGCTCCTACAGAAGCAATATACTCTGCTGATTGTTTTCGTAAATCTTTATAAGTACTACCCTGTACTATTGGAAAAAAAGTTTGATTGTAATCGTATTTTAAAGGTGTTTTTTCTAAATGATTAATACATCTTTTTAACCAGCGATGCGTCATATGCATAGATCTTTTTGCATAATTATAATCACACGGATATGGTGTACATTCATCAAAAGCCATAATAATATCCGCTCCGATTGTACGCTGTGTTTCCATTACATTTTCTGGTGTAAAAAAATGTGTAGAGCCATCAATATGACTTTTAAACTTTACTCCTTCTTCGTTTATTTTTCTTCTTCCAGAAAGAGAATATACTTGATAACCTCCACTATCAGTTAAAATATTACGATCCCAATTCATAAACTTATGTAGCCCACCAGCTTGTTCAAGAATTTTTGTTTGTGGTCGTAAATATAAGTGGTATGTATTTCCTAATATTATATCAGGATTTATTTGCTCCTTTAATTCAGATTGATGAACTCCTTTAACTGTAGCAACTGTACCTACAGGCATAAATATTGGAGTTTCTATAATTCCGTGATCAGTAGTTATTACTCCTGCACGCGCTTTACTTTTTGGATCAGTTATTTTTAAGTCAAATTGCATAGTTGGCAAAGATAAGCATGTAAGTTTAATGTTGTAAAGTAGAAAGTTAAAAGTTTCTTATTGTTATTTCTTTTATAAGTTCTACCTATTTCTCTTTCTCCCAAATTTAGAATTAAAATTTGTTCTTTTTCCAGATTTTAAATTTTGATTCTTATTAGGTTCTTTTGATATTTCTTGAGTTTTAGAAGATGTACTTACTAGCTTAGTAATTTCATCCATTTCTTGTGATGTTAACTCTCTCCACTCTCCTCTTTTTAATTTACCTAAGGAAACATTCATAATTCGTGTGCGCTTTAGTTTAACTACTTCGTAATCTAAATACTCACACATTCTTCTAATTTGACGATTTAATCCTTGAACTAGAATTATCTTAAAAGTTGTATCATTTATTTGTTCAACTTTACACTTTTTTGTAACCGTACCTAGAATGGGGATTCCATTACTCATCCGTTTAATAAAACGTTCATTAATAGGTTTATTCACTGTAACAACATACTCTTTTTGATGATTATTACCAGCTCTAAGAATTTTATTTACAATATCTCCATCATTCGTAAGAAAAATAAGTCCTTCAGATGGTTTATCTAATCGCCCTATTGGAAATAATCGTTGTGGATGACCTACAAACTTTACTATATTCTTTCGTTCTTTACTATCTGTTGTACAAACAATACCAACTGGTTTATTTAAAGCGATATATATAGTTTTAGGTTTTGATTTTAATGGTTTTCCATCAATTTTAACCAAATCACCTTCAAAAACACGATTCCCTAACTGTGCAACTTTTCCATTAATGGTAACCCTAGAGTTACTAATGTATTTTTCTGCTTCACGTCGAGAACATATACCTGTACTACTAATATATTTATTAAGATTTATTGATTTATCGTTAGTATTTTCCATTAAGAACAAAGAAAAAGAAAATCCTCAAAGTACATGAATGTATTTGAGGATTTTTAAAATTATTTTTAGTTTCTATATTAAAAGATCATCATTTTTTGAGTACAACGAGCTAAACTTGGTCTTCTTTCATAATCAAATCCAATTGTTATCATATGCGTACCATAGTTAAAATCTTGGGTTTTATTCACATTTATACTAAACCCATAAGAAGCATAAAAGTTACTCTTTTTCAATCCAAACAATGGTGCTATAGCATTTGGTACAAAAAATTGATCATTTAAAAAAGTATAACTCAATCCTGCCCACACATATCCATCTCTAATTCCTTTTCTTGCTTTAATATTTAAATCCGTTCTTGAACGTTTATCAAATTCACGATACTCAACTAAAAGAGATGGCTCTAATTCAAAATTTCTACTTATTTTATCAAAAGTAAATGATGAATACATAGTATATTTTCTTAATACTTTTGGTTCACTTGAATTAAAATCTCTAACTTTTTTATCTAATAAATTTGAAACATTAGCACTTATACTAAATCGTTCATAACGATACAACATTCCAACATCAAAATTTGAATTACCTACAGATCTGTTTGCTAATGATTGTGAGGTATTATTTTGAGAGGTATCAATACCAAACTGAATATAACTATAGCTCAAAGCAAATGATAAAAAACTATCATGAAAATCACTTAATGTTAAATGACTTGCTAAAGATAATTTAGCTCCTTGCTGCGTTGTAAAACCATTTCTATCATTAAAAATAGTTAATCCACCTCCAAATCTATCAGCTAATCTCGCTTCAACTGTTACAGATTGGGTATCTGGAGAACCTTCAACACCAATCCATTGACTAACTCCATTCAATCTAATTTGCAATCCAGACCCAATTCCCGCATATGTCGGTGATATTAGGAACGGATTATCTGCTAAGTGACTTACATATTGAGGTAACTCAACTTCCTGCGCTACTAATCTTACGCTACAGATTATAATACTTATCGTTAATAAAATCTTTTTCATTCTTATCTATATAATGTAAAGTGACCCATTATTTTTCTTTCTTGACCTGATAACTCTTTAAAATATATTGTATACCAGTAATCTCCTGATGGTAATTCTTTTCCATCGTAAGTTCCATCCCAACCTTGAGCTTGAACACCATTGAAAGTAGTTATTTTTCTAGCATATCTATCATAAATAAAAACTCTTAATTCATGATATGTCTCTACTTCTAAAGGATACCAATAATCATTAACTCCATCACCATCAGGTGTAAAGATATTTGGTACTTCAATAGTAATATAAACACCTTCTATTGTTAACTCAGTTTCACATCCTCTACTATCTCTAACTTTAATTTTGTATTCTCTCGTTTCATAAATAGTAAACTCGTTTTCAGAACTAAATTCTCCATCATCAATACTATACTCATAAGGTGGTAAACCAAAACTAGCATTTGCTATTAGCTTGTTTTTCTGAGAATCATCTATTGTTAATACTAACTCTTGAATATCTAATACTTCATCTACATTAAGTGTAACTGGACATGAACTTACAGCGTGTTCTACTGTAACTGTATAATTACTACTTGGGGCTACATTGGTAAAGATACCTGTATCATTAGAAGAAACCAATGCTCCAGAATCTAATAATGAATATACTACTGCGTCTTTATACTCATCTTGTACCATTGCTGTAATTACATTTCCTACAGGACAAGTATATTCTAAATTAACTTGTAATTGTAAATCTATAGGTCTTACAGTTTCTATTAAAGGTAAAGATTCTGGGCTACATACATCATTACTGTTTCTAACAGAAATTCCATATTTTTTGTTTGCTTCAATACCTTCAGCAGCTCCTAAAACGATTATACCTTCATTATATCTTCCTGGTAAATCAATTCCATTGATACTTACAATATAAGTTGCTGAACCTGGTAAAATACCTCCTCCAGTAGCTTCAATCCTTATTACTGGTGTTGGATCAGCTATACAAACTTGCTGAGTTATATCTACTAACCTTACAGCTAAAGGTGTTGGAGTTAAAATTTCTACTTCAATAGTATCATAACACCCAACTCTATCTTTAACAGTTATTGTATAAGTACCTGGTGCTAAATTTTCAAAAACATTGGTTTTAACAAATTTATTTGGTGGCTCTGAACTTATATTATACTCATAACCAGAATTTCCTCCTAATGCATTAACTGTAATAGTACCATCGCTTCCTCCGTTACAATTAACGTTTGTATGAGTTTCACTTATTTGTAAAGCATCTGGTTCAGTTATTTCATGTACTCCTGTATCTATCTGACAAACATCTCCGTCAGCGTTTGTACTAAAAACTCTAATCTTATAGTTACCTGCAACTAAACCTGAGAACATGTTAGATGCTTGAGTTGGTCTTATAATAGTGTTAGAAGGATCTAATAATTGATACTCATAATTACCTAAACCACCTGTAGTTATAGCTGATAAAACTCCATTATTATCTCCATTACAAGTAACAAATCCTGTAATTACCCTTAAACTAGAAACTAACTCTTCATAAGGATCAACAGTTACTAAAGTAAATGGATCTGAAGTACATCCGTTAGCGTCTCTAACATAGAACTGATGTTTACCTGCTGCTACACCAAAAAGATTACTCGGTACAAAATTGACACCATCAACACTATAAGTGTATGCTCCTGTTCCTCCTTGACCAGTCACTACAACAGTAGCTAAGTTTCTATCACAAGTTATTGCAGTAGTTACCCCCGCCTGAGCTACAACTTTAGTAGGATCAGTTATTTGAATATTTATAGGTGAACTTTGACAAGAATACTCATCGAATAT
>JBELFC010000038.1:0-23562 GCA_042093175.1 Tenacibaculum sp.
GACGATAAGTTTAGTTTAATTAAACCAAATTATAAAAACTTATAATATAGAACTGCATTTTATTGTAGTAGAACTCTTATTTATAGCCTTTTATCTTTTATCAAAAATAACGAAATTAATCTATAATATAGTTTTATAGTAAAAAGCCATAACATATTACTGCTATGACTTTTTATTTTATTATCCTTATCATATACTCGTAACGAATTATAAAACAGAATAAACGAATATAAAACGTATACTTCTTATCATAAAACAAGTTTTTCCTTACACAGAAACCATATTGTTTTCTTCCAATACTCCAACCTCCAACATACACGCTTTCATCATCTCATAAGTACGCACAATATCGTTATCTAACCCAATAGAAAAACGAATTAAGCCATCAGTTAACCCCATTTCTTCCTGTTCATCCTCAGGTATCTCTGATGAAGTTGATGTTCCTGGAGCAGAAAACAATGTTTTATAAAAACCTAAACTCACTGCTAAATACCCTAAATTACGCTCTTGCATTAATTCCATTAAAGCATTTGCTTTTTCTAATGATCCTGCATCAATAGTTAACATTCCTCCAAAACCGTATTCTTCATTCATCATTGACTTAAAAATCTCATGAGAAGGGTGAGACTTTAATCCTGGATAAACAGTTTTTACTCCATCAGCTTCAAATCTATCAGCTAAAAAACTAGCATTTTTACTATGCTGTTTCATACGAATATGTAACGTTCTCATATTTTTTAAAATAGAAGCAGAGCGCAAAGAATCCATTGAAGCTCCTAATAACATACTTGCTCCATCTATTACACTCTTTTGAGAGTTTACAAAATCAGAAGTACCACAAACAACACCACCCATAGTATCTGAAGAACCGTTAATAAATTTTGTTAAACTATGAATTACAACATCAGCCCCTAATTGAACAGGTGAAATAGACAATGGTGAAAAAGTATTATCCACCACCAATTTTAAATTATATTTTTTGGCTAATTCTGACAATGCTTTAAGATCTGCCACCTCCAATAATGGGTTACTTACTGTTTCACAATAAATCACCTTGGTTTTATCATTTATAGATGCCTCAACAACATCTAACTTAGTGATATCAACAAAAGTTGTTGAAATATTCATTCGAGGGGTGAAATTCTTTAAAAAAGCATACGTACCTCCATAAATAGTTCTACTAGATACTACATGATCACCAGCTCCACAAATCTGTAATATTGTCGCCGTAATTGCTCCCATTCCTGAACCTGCTACATTTGCAGTTTCTGTTCCTTCCATAGCTGCTAAAGCCTCTCCTAAATATAAATTTGAAGGTGATGTATGCCGTGAATATAAATAACATCCATCGGTATTACCTTCAAAGGTATCAAACATTGTTTTTGCTTCTAAAAAAGTATACGTAGAAGAATCAGAAATTGAAGGGTTCACTCCTCCGAATTCTCCAAAATACTGTAAGTCTTGAATATTGTTTGCTGGTTTAAAATTCATGTGTAATAGTATTTAGTTGTTTTATTAGCAATCTAAATACCAGTTTTTTCGATAAAAAATCAATACTTTAGTAGATATATAGATTTTTTTTCTGTTTTAAACAGTAAAACAGAAAATCAGATTAAAAAAACACCTCTTTTAATATTAAAATTTAGATTTTTTTTCAGATGAAATTAGATATTATTGACAAAAAACTTTTAGCCCTACTACAAAAAGACAGCAAACAAACTAACAAAAGCTTATCATTACAACTAGGGCTATCAGTTACTGCTGTTTATGAACGAATAAAAAAACTTGAAAGAGAAGACGTTATTACACAGTACGTAGCTATTGTTGACAAAAATAAAATAGACAAATCTTTATTAGTATTTTGTCATATAAAACTTGAAAAACACACTAAAGAATATATTGCCGAATTCGAAAAAGAAATCAATAAATTACAAGAAGTAACAGAATGCTTTCATTTAAGTGGAGAGTATGACTACCTTTTAAAAATTTACATTAAAAACATGGACTCCTACAGAGAATTTATGGTAAACAAAGTAACTGGCTTAAAACACATAGGGAGTACTCATAGTGTTTTTACAATAGGAGAAGTTAAAAACACCATTGCTATTGCTTTATAATTTTTAAAAAGGAAGCTTTATTACCTTTTTCTTTTTTGGCTTTTTTAAATATAAATATTTTTTATCATAATCTATAAAAGCCTTTCCACTTTCTAAAATATCAGCTCCTATAATACCATGCACCTCTTCAGCATCATGCTGAGTTAAAGCTGCATTTACATGTGACAAATCAAAAAGTACCAAATCACACTTTTTAGTTTTCCAATCACCAATTTTAAGTAAATTATTTTCTGATTTTTGAGTTTCCATATCAGTAGCACCAGCACCGGCTGCTTTAATTTCACTTTCTTCAGAAATCAATTTAAAAAAACTAATTAAATCAAGTCCTACACATGAGTTTGACGCACCAGTATCTAAAATAAAACGCCCTTTAACTCCATTAATCGAAGCCTTTAACTCCAAATGATTCGTAACCATCTTCTTAAGCTTTATTTTAATATATTTCTTTTTCTTTAATACTTTTTTCAAACTTGCCATTTCTTGTACTTTTGCCTACGAATACAAAAATACGTCATTACAAGTAAATGTAATAATCTCATTTAAAATATTGATTTTTTCATGCTACTTGATTACAACTAAAGAAAACAACTACAATGATTACTGATACTCACACCCATTTATATTCAGATCAATTTGATGAAGATAGAAACGAAATGATATTACGAGCAAAAGAAGCAGGAGTTTCTCGTTTTTTCATCCCAGCAATTGATAGCACTTACACTGAAAGAATGCTTGATTTAGAAAAAAAATATTCTGAAGATGTTTTTTTAATGATGGGATTACATCCTACATCTGTTAAAGAAAACTACAAAGACGAATTAGCACATGTAAAAGAATGGATTGACACTCGTGATTTTTGTGCAATTGGTGAAATAGGTATTGATTTATATTGGGACAAAACATTTTTAAAAGAGCAACAAGAGTCTTTTAAAACACAAATACAATGGGCTAAAGAAAAAAAACTTCCTATTGTAATACACTGTAGAGAAGCTTTCGATGAAATTTTCGAAGTATTAGAAAGCGAGAAAGGAGAGGAATTATTTGGAATTTTTCATTGCTTTACAGGAAATCTAGAGCAAGCAAAAAAAGCTATTTCATACAATATGAAATTAGGTATTGGAGGAGTTGCTACTTTTAAAAATGGAAAAATTGATAAGTTTTTAAATCAAATAGACATAAAACATATAGTATTAGAAACTGATTCTCCATACTTAGCCCCAACTCCATATAGAGGTAAAAGAAATGAAAGTTCATACATTACTCAGGTAATTGATAAATTAGTTGATATTTACGGACTAACTTTCAACGAAATTTCCGAAATTACAACTCAGAATTCTAAAGATATTTTTAGCATTTAATTTATTATTGTATGAAGAAAACAATCCTTTTTTATTTCTTTTCACTAACCATACTATTAAGTTTTGGGCAACAAAAACAATTTAGTTTACAAGATTTTTACACTTATAATATTGCTTTAAATAATAAAGTAGATACTATATTTAAATCTCTGTCCGATTCTGAAAGAGTCGTTCAAATGATTGTAACATCAGCAGGAGAACTTGGTAACCCTAACAAGGTTGTTAAAAAGCTAGTAAAACAAAATAAAGTTGGTGGTGTTATTTACCTAAAAGGAACGAAAAAGGATCATAAAAAATTAATCTCTGAACTAAATCAAATAGCTGTTAAAAATAAGCAACTCCCTCTTTTACATAGCATGGATGCTGAACCTGGCTTATTGAAAGGTAGAATTAAAGGATCACAAAAACTTCCAAATGCTATCAAAATTAAAACCCCAAAACAATGTGATAGTGTTGTCAAAATTATTAACAAAGAATTACTTAATATTGGAGTTCGTCAAAATTTTGCTCCTGTTGTAGATATTAGCCCTAACAACGAAGCAATAAAAAGTAGAAGTTTTGGAAACGATAAAAATAAAGTTATCCAATTGAGTAAAGCTTTTATTGAAACCTCACAAAAAGAGCAAATAATTGCCACTGCTAAACATTTTCCTGGGCATGGATTAGTGAAAGGAGATACTCACAAACAGTCAGTTTACATTGATGGAGAATTAAAAGAATTAGACATATACAAACCAATTATAAACGCTGGTGTTTTATCAATTATGGTAGCTCACATTACAGTAAAAAACAATACCAAATACACAACGAATGGTTTACCCGCTAGTTGCTCTAGGAATATTGTTACTGATTTACTAAAAAAGGAATTAAACTTTAAAGGCTTGATTGTTACTGATGCCATGAATATAATGAAAGCGGTAACCATTATAAAAGACGCTCCTTTACAAGCTGCTAAAGCTGGATGTGATATGATTTTAATGCCCATTAATGAAACTTCAACTAGAAATCAGATATTAAAAGAAATGCAAATTAATAAAGATTTCAAACAACAAGTATATCAATCTATAAAGAAGATTATTCGACTAAAAGTTTGCCTTGGCTTATTTTAAACAAGTGACTATTTTGAATTTAGAAACAATACATTATAAAACTCCTATAGGAATTGCAGAGATTATTGGAAATGAAGACGGCATACAGTCTGTTTCTGTAATAAACGACGACTTATTAACTTCACTAATTTCTGTTAGCTCAAACACATCGAAAACTCTACAAAATTGTGCCATTCAATTAGATGAATTTTTCAAAGGAGAACGTACTAAATTTGACTTAAAATTAAACCCTCAAGGAACAATATTTCAACAAAAAGTTTGGAAAGAGTTATTAGAAATTCCTTTTGGAAAAACTAGATCTTACCTACAACAAACAAAACAAATGGGAGATGTAAAAGCTATTAGAGCGGTAGCTTCAGCAAATGGAAAAAATCCCATTTGGATTATTATCCCTTGCCATAGAGTTATAGGCTCTGATGGTTCTTTAACAGGATATGCCGGTGGTGTATGGCGAAAAAAATGGTTATTAGAACACGAAAGTGGTTGCAAACAACAAACTCTTTTTTAAAACTACCTAACAAAAGGGTTAATTTAAATTACGCTTTTCTATAAAAAATTTCTTTAATAAAAAACTACACTCTTCCTCTAAAACTCCTGATATTACTTTTGTTTTTGGATGTATTTTAGTACCTAAAACACTAAACCCAAGTTTAGGCTCATTAGCTCCATAAACTATTTTCCCTATTTGCGTCCAATAACTAGCTCCCGCACACATTTGACAAGGTTCTAACGTAACATACAATACACAATCTTTTAAATACTTACCTCCTAAAAAATCTGCAGCAGCAGTAAAAGCTTGCATTTCTGCATGAGCAGTAACATCGTTTAATGTTTCTGTTAAATTATGACCTCTAGCTATTATTTGTTCTTTAAAAACTACTACTGCACCAACTGGCACTTCTCCTTTATCAAAAGCAAATTGTGCCTCCTGCAGGGCTTTTCTCATAAAATAAACATCATCAAACGGATTCATTACAGCAGTTTTAAAACAGTATTAAACAAAAGTAACCAAAAATTAAATGAGCTAGCTCTATTCAAATTACTTATTTTTGTGAAAATTCTTAAGTTTGATATCTATTCATATTCCTGAAAATAAAAAAGTTTATTTTGCTTCTGATCAACATTTAGGAGCCCCAACACAAGAAGCTAGTTTTCCTCGTGAACAGAAATTTGTTAGCTGGTTAAATCAAATTAAAGATGATGCTGAAGCTATTTTCTTATTAGGTGATTTATTTGACTTTTGGTTTGAATACAAAACTGTAGTACCTAAAGGATTTGTTCGTGTTTTAGGTAAACTTGCAGAAATACGAGATAGCGGAATTCCTATTTATTTTTTTGTAGGAAACCATGACTTATGGATGCATGATTATTTTGAAAAAGAATTAAATATTCCTGTATATCACTCTCCTCAAAAGTTTATATTAAATAATAAAACTTTTTTAATTGGTCATGGAGATGGTTTAGGTCCACATGACAAGGGGTATAAAAGAATGAAGAAAGTATTTACCTTTCCTTTGTTTAAATGGATGTTTAAATGGTTACACCCTGATTTAGGAGTTCGATTAGGCCAATACATGTCTGTAAAAAATAAACTTATCTCTGGTGATGAAGATGCCAAATTTTTAGGAGAAGAAAATGAATGGTTAGTTCAATATTGTAAAAGAAAATTAGAAACTGCTCACTACGATTATTTTGTTTTTGGCCATCGTCATCTGCCACTTGACATACAACTACAAGAAAACAGTAAATACATTAATCTTGGTGATTGGATACAATATTACACCTATGGTTCTTTTGAAAAAGATAAGCTCACTCTTAAAAAACATTAAACAAAAAAAACTGCCATTTCTGACAGCCTTTTCATAGTTTAATTCAAAAAAAAATATTAAAACTTAAATGTTAGTCCCGCTTTAAAAGAGGTACCGTTAAAACCAAACTGGTTAACTTCCCATGGATATCTAAATCTTCCTCCTAAATCGGTAACTGGATCCCCTTTCGGATCAATTTCATCTGGAAAAACATCAAATAAATTATTTACTTGTGCTCTGAAAGAAATCTTATCAGTAAAGTCATATGCTACTGATAAATCAGTAACCACCTTACCACCAAACGTCTGATCTTTAAACGAATCAGAAGCATGCCTCCAAGTAACTTCTCCAAAATATGTATTATTTAAATTTGCTGTAAAATCTCCAATTTTATAATCTGCTCCAAATAAAAATTTCATGTTTGGTCTAGCACTTGTAATTCTAGACTGTTCTTTTCTATTGAAAATTTTATTTTTATAGTTGTTCAATTTAGTTGGCGTTTTTACTTCTCCTTCTAAATTAGTTTTATTAACATTTAACCCTGCATTTAACCCTAATTTACCAGAAGCAAAATTTATATTTTTATGACGTAATGTAAAGTCGTATCCTTGAGTTATTGTACTAGCTGCATTAATAAAGAACTTAATACTTGTTACATTGTTAGCAGTCAATATTTGCTGAACATCAGCATTTGGATTTCCATTATCGTCAGTACCATTAATTTCACCAGTAAATAATACTCTATCATCAACTCTAACATTATAATAATCAAATGATATGGTAAAATCTCTTGATGCTTTAACTGTTAAACCTGCAGATATATTTTTTGAAGTTTCTGCAAATAATGAAGCAACTCCTAAATCTTTAATTACCGGACTTACATTGTTAAATGTACCTTGATTAGAAATAGTACCTCCAGAAACTAAAGTTTGAACATTACTTAAATACACTTGATGTAAAGACGGTGCTCTAAAACCTGTACTATAAGACGCTCTTAAAACTCCAGCCTCACCTATTTTGTATCTTGAGTTTATTTTCCAAGAGGTATTTCCTCCAAAATCAGAATAGTTTTCATAACGTGCTGCTCCACCAATTAAAAAATTATCGTTAACATCCCAATCAAGCGTAGCATAAGCTCCTACATTAACTCTTGTTTCATTCAAAGCATTCCCTGGCTGTAACCCTGGAAAAGATTGTGCCCCTCCGTTTACATATGATTCTTGTTGTCCAGCTGTAACTTCAAAACGTTCTTGTCGACCTTCAACTCCTAAACCAATACTTACTTCTCCAAAAGATCTATTTACATCAAAATTACCAATAATATTACTAAATGCATAAGCACCTGCATCAAAGCTAGTAGGACTATTTCCTCCTAAACTAGGGTTTATTGTATTCCCTATTGTATAATCAACAGAATTACCTCCATAGGTAGCACTCAAATCTGCATTAAAACCACCAAGTTTAAATCTACTACCAGCAGTAAATAAGATATCTTTTATATTAGTTTCAAAAGTAGGCTGAAAACCATTATAAGCTTGACCTGAAGGTGTTAACAACCCAAAATCATCAGTAATCCAGTAAGGTGGTCTGTACAAAGCAAAACTTTTTCCTTTTCTTAAATTACCACCACCAAAAGCATATATAACTGTATCATCATTTAATGGATACTCTGCATTAATATACAAATCTCCTTTTTTCATCTCTGGTTGCCCAACAATCATTCCTAAACCAGGATTATCTTTAGTCCATTGATTATTTACACCAAATAAATCATCTTTCCCAGGTTGTCCTGCTCTATTGGTATAATCTTGATAACCAAAACCAAGAGTAGCATTTAAAAAACCTCCATTACCAAACGTAAGCGTATGATTAACATCAGCATCCATGTTAAATCCATCTCCTCTTGAAGTAACTCCTGAATTAATATTTACTTGTGTAAAATCTACATTTTTCTTTAATATAATGTTTACTACACCCGCAACCGCATCAGATCCATACTGAGCAGAAGCTCCATCACGTAAAATCTCAACTCTTTCAATAGCAGCAGTTGGAATACTTTTCATATCAGTACCAACCTCACCTTTACCTGGCGTATCATTTACATATACTAAAGCACTTTGATTTTTTCTTTTCCCATTAACTAAAACCAATGTTCTACTTGGTCCTAATCCTCTTAAATCTGCAGGGTCAAAATGCGCAGTTGCATCTGAAATTGTTTGGTTAGTTGAGTTGTATGATGGTACAGTATATGTTAGCATTTGATCGATATTTGTTTGACCAGTAGCTTGTAATTCCCCTACAGAAATATTATCAATTGGCACAGCAGAATCTAGAATTGTTCTAGGTTTTGCTCTATTACCTGTTAAAACTACCTCGTCTAACACACCACTATCTTCTTTCATTACTATAGAAAGATTAGCAGATCCATTTACACTTTTTTCAATAGTAGCATATCCCAATGAAGAAAACACAAGTACTGAAGGCACTTTATTTAACTGAATTGTAAATTCACCATTATCATTTGTACTAACTCCATTCGTAGTACCTTTTTCTATAACATCTATAAAAGGAATACCTTGTCCACTTTCATCAGTTACTTTACCTTTTACAGTTTGTGCAATCATAGAAGAAAAGCACAATAATGTAAAAACAGTAATCAGTTTAGTTATTTGTCTCATAATCAACAGTTATTAAGTAATAATATTTTTAAGATAATTTTTTAACAAAATTAACCACTCATTAACAAAAGACTTAAATTTTAATTATATACTCTCTAAAAATCATAAAATTTTATTTTTTTACAATTTTTATTACTTTTTTAGGTTTAACCATACTTTAACAATTGTTAAATTCATAATATTGTAGTTTTGTTTCACAGAAAAGCTAATATAATTCAAACACATATGGATGTAGATGTACGAGTAATTAATGAAAAAATAGAGCAAGAAAGTGCTTTTGTAGATTTATTAACTACAGAAATGAATAAAGTAATAGTAGGTCAAAAAGACATGATTGAACGATTACTTATTGGTCTTTTAGGTAATGGACACATTTTATTAGAAGGTGTTCCTGGTTTAGCTAAAACACTTGCTATTAACACCCTTTCTAAAGCTGTTCAAGGTAGTTTTAGTCGTGTTCAATTTACTCCTGACTTACTTCCTGCTGATGTTGTAGGTACTATGATATACAATGTAAAAGAAAATGACTTCTCTATAAAGAAAGGGCCAATTTTCGCCAACTTTGTATTAGCAGATGAAATTAACCGTGCCCCAGCCAAGGTACAATCTGCATTACTTGAAGCAATGCAAGAACGTCAAATTACCATTGGTGATGAGACTTTTAAACTTGACGAACCTTTCTTAGTTATGGCTACTCAAAATCCAGTTGAGCAAGAAGGAACGTACCCTTTACCTGAAGCTCAAGTTGACCGTTTTATGCTTAAAACTGTAATTGATTACCCAAAATTACAGGACGAACAATTAATTTTACGTCAAAATTTAAGTGGTAATTACGAAAAAGTAAATCCGGTTGTATCAATTGATCAAATAATTAAAGCTCGTAAAGTAGTTAACGAGGTTTATATGGATGAAAAAATTGAAAAATATATTTTAGATATCATTTTTGCAACTAGATACCCAGAAAAATACAATTTAGAAAAAATACAACCATTAATTAGTTTTGGTTCTTCCCCTAGAGGTAGTATTGCACTAGCAAAAGCTGCCAAATGTTATGCTTTTATAAAAAGAAGAGGTTATGTTATACCTGAAGACGTTAGAGCTATTGCTTATGATGTGTTAAGACATAGAATAGGAATAACATACGAAGCTGAAGCTGAAAACGTTTCATCTATAGATATTATTAACACAATTATTAACGAAATTCAAGTTCCATAATTTCCCAATTATATTTTAGCTAACCATACTCTAGTAAGAAAAAATATTAACCCCCTTAAATTATAGCTAGAAATGACTTACAAATTAACAACGTACAAAACATTAACAGGAACAAAAGAAATTTTAGAATTAAAAAAGAGAAAAAGAACTGAAGCCATTGTTTACAAAGACAACATACCTGCTTTTCATATAGATTGTTTTGATTTACAAACTGAATCAAATGTTATAATGAACAGTTTGGTACTTTGTCAGAAAAGAACCATTGGTGAGGTAGTTAAAGAAATTGCCAAAAAGAACAATGTAGATTTATCAATAAAAGAGGCTCCTTTATTTTCAATTGAAAAATCATTTGAATTTAAAGAAGTAGAATTGCCTCCTTTACCTGAAAATTGGTTAAACTAATTAATGGATACAAAAGAGTTACTTAAAAAAGTTCGTAAAATAGAAATTAAGACACGTAGGTTGTCTAATCATATTTTTGGAGGAGAATACCACTCAACCTTTAAGGGGCGTGGTATGACCTTCTCTGAAGTTAGACAGTATCAATACGGTGATGATATTCGTGCTATTGATTGGAATGTTACTGCTAGATACAACGAACCTTATATAAAAGTATTTGAGGAAGAGCGAGAATTAACCATGATGTTAATGGTTGATATTTCTGGTTCTGAATTTTTTGGTACTAACCAACAATTTAAAAAAGACACAATTACTGAGATAGCTGCTACTCTTGCTTTCTCAGCTATTCAAAATAATGATAAAGTAGGCTTAATTTTATTTTCTGATCAAGTAGAATTATTCATTCCTCCTAAAAAAGGAAAAACTCATGTATTACGAATCATTAGAGAACTCATAGAGTTTGAACCTAAAAGTAAAGAAACTAGTATCGACGAAGCTTTAAAGTTCTTATCGAATATTATGAAGAAAAAAGCTATTGTTTTTATGCTTTCTGACTTTTTAGATGAAGGGTATGAACGTACTCTTAAAATAGCAGGTAATAAACATGATGTTACTGGTATTAAAGTATATGACAAACATGATCAAGAAATTCCAAACCTTGGAATGGTACCAATGATTGATGCTGAAACTGGTAATATACACCTTGTTAATACAAGTTCTTCATCAGTTAGGTCTCAATACAAAGCTAATGCATTACGATTAGCTGATTATTTTAAAACTACATTTAGAAAAAGTGGCGCAGGTATTATAAATATTAGAGCTGATGAAAGCTATGTTAAAAAACTATTAGCCTATTTTAAACAAAAGGGATAATTGTCAAAAAATGACACTGAACAATGAAGCATAAATTATTTTACATATTATTCTTACTTACGCTATCTATTAGTTATGCTCAATCTTCAATGGTTAAAATTGAAGCAGATACTACTAATATAAGAATTGGAGAACAATTTGAATATAAAATAACTATTAATGAAACTGAAAATGTTATTATTCCTAAGCTAGAAAAGTTAAAAGGTTTAGAAGTAATTGACTCCTTAAAAATTGACACAATTAATAGTAAACTTATTAAAAAATATAAATTAACTGGTTTTGATAGTGGTGCTTTTTACATCCCAAGACAACAAATATTTATCAAAAATCAAGCTTACTTAACAGATAGTTTATTAATAAATGTTACTACAGTAGCTATTGATACTACAAAAATCAAAAAGTTTCCTATAAAAGGTATTAAAGGAGAACCTTATCAATTTGATGATTTTAAAATTTATGTTTATTGGGCTTTAGCTATATTATTAATAGCTATTTCAACTTTATATTTTGCTTTAAAAAGGTCTGATAATAGTACATCAAAAACATTCATTCCTAAACTAGCACCTTATCAAGAGGCATTAAGAAATTTAAAATTGCTCGATGAAAAACTTCTATGGCAAAACAACAAAACAAAAGCTTATTATAGTGAGTTAACTGATATTGTTAGAAATTATATTGAGAGAGAGTTAAATGTACCTGCATTAGAACAAACAACAAATGAACTGGTAGAAAGTTTAATAGATTTCAGTAACTCAAAATCTATTGTAACAGATAAAGAAACTATAAAAAAGTTAAAGAATCTTTTACAACAATCAGACCTTGTAAAATTTGCAAAGTCAAAACCAATGGCTCACGAAATTGAAGCCGATAGAAATATAACTACACACATTATTAACAACCTGAAACCTTCTACTACTGAAGAAAACTCAGAAACAAGTTATAGTAAACCTGTAGTTATTGTTCAAAAACCCGAAATCAAGAATCCTAAAACAATTACCAAACTATTATTAATTACAATAACACTTCTTATTGTTACATTAATTTCATTTGGAATTTATAAAGCAATCTCATTGTCTAACTCTATAAAACAACCAGTAGAAAATGTTCAATAATTTTGAATTTCATAGTCCAGAATTTTTATGGCTGCTGTTGTTAATTCCATTATTAGCTTTATGGAATTTCTTTACAAGAAAAAAAGACAGTGCTAAATTAAAAATAGCAAGTATAAAAGGGTTTAATGTAAAAAGTTCTTTTTTACCTAAATTAAAACCAATAGTATATGCATTAAGACTTTTTGCATTAGCATCTATTATTATAGCTTTAGCTAGACCCAGAAATGTTTCTATAAGCAAGAAAACAAAATCAAATAGAGGTATTGACATAGTTATGGCGATTGATGTTTCTGCTAGTATGCTAGCAAAGGATTTAAAGCCAAACCGTTTGGAAGCTTTAAAAAGAGTTGCTACAGATTTTGTAAACAGAAGACCAAATGATCGAATAGGAATTGTTGTTTATGCTGGTGAAAGTTTTACTCAAACTCCAATAACTAGTGATAAATCAATAGTTAAAAGAACTATTTCAGAAATTAAATGGGGGCAACTAGAAGGAGGAACTGCTATTGGAATGGGACTTGGATCGGCCGTGAATAGGTTAAAAGAAAGCAAAGCTAAGAGTAAAGTTATTATTTTACTGACGGACGGAGTAAATAACGCCGGTTTTGTAGATCCAAAAACTGCTACTGAGTTAGCCAAAGGAAATAACATTAAAGTATACACTATAGGTATTGGAACTAATGGAATGGCTGCTTTTCCTTGGGCTAAAGACCCAAGAACTGGTCAAATAACTTTTAAAAATCAGCAAGTAGAAATTGACGAAAAACTACTAAAACATATAGCCAAAGAAACAGAAGGGAAATACTTTAGAGCAACTAACAACACAAAATTAAAAGCAATCTATGATGAGATAGATAAGCTTGAAAAGACAAAAATAGAAGAATTTAAATACTATAATTACACAGAGAAATATCGCTTTTGGGTATTCTTAGGAGGATTATTACTAGTATTCGAATTTCTATTAAAAAACACAATTTTTAAAAGCTTTATATAATTACCCTATAATTATGTATAAAATAGAAGAACCTATATATTTTTACTTTTTTGCAATTATTCCAATAATAATTGTCTTTTTTCTACTGATTTTATGGTGGAAAAAAAGAACGCAAAAAAAGTTTTCTTCTCCTGAATTACTTGCAAAGCTTGCACCAAACTCTTCACATTTTAAATCAACATTAAAGCTAATATTTTTTTTAATAGGTATTTCTTTTTTAATTATCTCTTTAACAAACCCAAAAATGGGGACTAAACTAAAAACAGTTAAGAGAGAAGGAGTTGATGTGGTATTTGCATTAGATGTTTCTAAAAGTATGCTTGCTGAAGATATAGCTCCTAATCGACTAGAAAAATCAAAACAAATAATATCAAAAATAATAGATAAGTTAGGAAGTGATAGAGTGGGTATAATAATTTATGCTGGAAATTCGTACCCTCTTTTACCTATCACTACTGATCATGCTGCTGGTAAAATGTTTTTACAAAACGCAAACCCAGATATGGTTTCAAGCCAAGGAACAGCAATTAATGAAGCTTTGAACCTAGCTAAAACATACTATAATAACGACGAGCAAACTAATCGTTTTTTAATTATTATTTCTGATGGTGAAGACCATCAGGAAGAAACTAAGCAAATAGCTCAGAATATAGCCAATGAAGGTGTAAAAGTTTATACCGTTGGTGTTGGTACTGAAAAAGGTGGACCAATTCCAATAAAATTAAATGGCTCGCTTATTGGATATAAGAAGGATAGAAAAGGGGAAACCGTTATTACACAAAGAAAAGCAACGATATTACAAGAAATTGCTGATATAGCTAATGGAAGTTATATTGATGGTAACAAAACCGATAAACCTGTAAATTCTATTGCAGACATAATTGCGAATGCACAAAAAAGTGAATTTGAAACTAAGCAATTTTCTGATTACAAAGATCAATTTCAATGGTTTTTAGGTATTGGTTTATTATTTTTAATTATTGACATCTTTTTATTTGATAGAAAGACAAAATGGTTAAAGAAAATAGATTTATTTAATGAAGAAGTTAAAAAATAAAAAAGTGAACAATTTAATAAAAATACTATTCAGCTTGTTTTTTATAACTATTTCAACAATAGTTAATGCTCAGCAAGACACTTTAAAACTTCAAAGAGAAGCTCGTTCTTTAGTTCGTCAGGGGAACAAACTTTATAATAAGCAAAAGTTTGACGAAGCATCAATTGCTTATAGAAAATCTTTAAGTAAAAACAGTAAATACGATAAAGCTAGCTATAACTTTGGTAATACCTTATACCAAAATAAAAAATATAAAGAAGCAGTTTCTCAATTTGAATTAACAGCAAAAACTACAAAAGATAAAATTTCAAAAGCAGAGGCTTACCATAACATTGGTAACTCTATGATGGAACAAAAGCAATATCAACAAGCAGTAGATGCGTATAAAAATTCTTTAAGAAACAATCCTAATGATGATGAAACACGTTATAATTTAGCTGTTGCTCAAAAAAAATTAAAAAAAGAGCAACAAAATAAAAAGAACGATAAGGATAAGAATAAAAAAAATAAAAAGGATAAGAAAGACAAAAAGGACAAAGACAAGAAAAAGGATAAAAACAAAGACAAGAAGGAAGGAGACGATAAGGATAAGAAAGACGACAAAAAAGATCCTAAAAAGGATCAAAACAAAGACCAGCAGAACAAAAAAAACAAAGACAAAAAAGATAAACAAAAGCAAAAGCCTCAACAAGGTAAAATGACCCCTCAGCAAATGAAACAATTGCTAGAAAGCTTAAACAATGAGGAGAAGAAGACTCAGAAAAAAATGAATGTAAAAAAATCAAAAGGCAGAAAGGTTAAGCAAGAAAAAGACTGGTAATCAAATAATAAGGTTTTTTGTATTAAATAGTTAAAATATTATTTTTACGCACATTAAAATGAACAGGGATTTGAAATTTTACATATTAATACTTATAAGTGTTTTTTCACTTACTGTTAACGCTCAAGAAAGTGTTTTAAGAGTAAGTGTTAGTAAAAATAAACTAGGCGTAAATCAAAGATTTAGAGTCCAGTATATAATTAATAAACAAGGTGCAGATAACTTTAAGGCTCCGAACTTTAGAAATTTTAAAATAGTAGGTGGCCCTAGTCAATCCGTAAGTCAATCATATATAAATGGTAAGAGATCCTTTTCTCAATCTTATACCTATATCTTACAACCAAAAAGAAAAGGAGAATTTGATTTACCTCCAGCTTCAATAGAGATTGACGATAAAACTATTAAATCCGAGACTGCAAAAATCATAGTTTTAGCTGCTGTTGACATTCCTAAAAACCCAAATGACCCTGATTATATAGCTTCTCAAAACATTCATTTAGTAGCTGAAATATCAAAATCAAAACCCTATGTAGGTGAAGGTATTTATGTAGAATATCGTTTATATTTTAGTGAAAATGTTGGTATTTATGACAATGCAATAACACAATCTCCTCAATATAATGGCTTTTGGAACCAAGAGATCAAAAGAAATGGAACTCCAGTAAAAGAAGGTACGTATAATGGTGAAAAATATAGGTATGCAGTTTTACATAAAGCTTTATTAATTCCAACTAAAGCTGGAAAGCTAACTATTGACCCCATGAAAATGGACATCATAGTTGCTGTTCCTACAGGGCGTGCTGACTTTTTTGGTAATGTAATTACACGTCAGGTACGAAAAGAATTTTCTTCTGCTAAAAAAACAATTCAAACAAAAGCATTACCTACTTTAAATAAACCAGAGAACTTTACTGGTGCGGTTGGAGAATTTTCTTTTGATGTATCATTAAGCAAAGAAATTTTAAAAGCGAATGAATCATCACAAATAAAAATATCAGTAAAAGGAAAAGGAAACTTAAAACTTTTTGAACTTCCAAAAATCGAAACTCCAAAAGAATTAGAAGTATACCAACCTGAAAGAAAAGAAAAAGTAAGCGTTGCTTCAAGTGGACTAAGAGGAAATGTTTCAGACAGCTATACTGTTGTACCACAATATAAAGGTAAGTATAAAATTCCTTCAACTAGCTTCTCTTATTTCAACCCTAAAGAAAAAGTTTATCAAACAATTACCTCTGAAGATTTATATGTAGATGTTTTAGAAGGAAAAGAGTTAGTAACAAATTCAGACAATAGAAATAATGTTGAAAAACAAGATGTAAAAATGACTGATACTAGCTTTAGATATATTCAAACTTCATCAAGTTTTCATTCAAAACAACAATCAGATTTTTTCAAGTCCATTTTGTTTTATATCCTGTTATTACTTCCAGTTATAGCAATTCCTTTAATTATTTTAATTTACAAAAAGAAAGAGGAAAGAGATGGTGATGTGCTAGGTAATAAACAACGAAAAGCAGATAAATTAGCAAAGAAATATTTATCTGAAGCATCTAAGCAATTAGGAAATAAAGAAGCTTTTTATGAAGCCTTAGAAAGAGCTTTACATAATTATTTAAAAGCAAAATTAAAAGTAGAAACTTCAGATATTAGTAGAGAAAAGATAACACAATTGCTAGAAGGTAAAAATGTTAATTCAACTACAATAAATGAGTTGATTGAAGTATTGAATGATTGTGATTTTGCACGCTATACACCCATAGATAATACGCAGATGAATCAAGAGTATGAAAAAGCAAAACAAGTAATTACTCAATTAGATAAACAGTTATAATGAAGAATATTATTATACTATTAGTATTCATTACAAACATTGTATCTGCACAAAATGCTGATGCTTTATTTTCTGATGCTAATACTTTGTACAAAACAGGAAAATACCAAAAAGCAATTGAGCTTTATAATAAAATTGAAGCCTCAGAAGAAACCTCTTCAGAACTATACTTCAATATAGGGAACTGCTATTATAAATTAAATCAAGTTGCACCAAGTATCTATAATTATGAAAAAGCATTATTAATAAACCCTTCTAATGAAGATGCAAAAAATAATTTAATCATAGCAAAAAGATTAACGCTAGATAGAATTGAAGAATTACCTAAATCTTTATTTCAAAAACTAAATATAAACTATCTTCAAAAACTACATTATAACTCATGGGCATTAATTGTAATAGTATTTTCAATAATTGCTAGTGTTCTCTTTTTATTATTTTATTTCTCAACAAATTCAATAAAAAAACGTTTTTATTTTGTAACAAGTATTCTTTCTTTTTTATTATTGTTAAGTTCTTTAATAATAACATATCAACAATACGATACAGCTAAAAAGACTATAGAAGCAATTGTTTTTACTAAAGAAGTTTCTATAAAAAATTCTCCTACACAAGATTCAGAAGAGATTTTCACTTTACATGAAGGAACCAAAATTAAAGTTTTAGACACTGTTGATGATTGGAAAAAAATTAAGCTAATTGATGGAAAAATTGGTTGGTTATTATCAAAAGATATTAAAATAATAACTATTTTTTAATTTTATTAACAAAAACACATAGTTATAAATACTATCTTTGTTAGTTGTTAAAATTATGAGCAAACATATATTAATTTATTTTCTAACAATTAGTTTAATTACTTCTGTGGTAGTTCCCACGTATATAACGTTGTCTGAAAAAAAATGTGAGAGCTCTTTAGTTAATGACACTTCTGATAATGATGAAAACATTGAAGAGTTTAAAATAAAACTATATTATAGTAACGACATACTTGCTTCTTATCAGGTTATAGGAGTAGTTAGAAAGGTATTATATCTTTCTAAAACATATACTTCAATAAGTAGAAAACTTGAATCTCCACCTCCTGAACTTTTAGGATAACATACTAAAAAAGTCAATCAAAAAATAACAAAACACTTATTTAAAGCGACCTATTAACTTAGTTTGTGCTAAGAAATAAAAGCTTCTGAATAAAACTGAGTAAAACCCTTTTGATTGAATTAATTTATCTTAAATAATTTATAATTCGTCAATTCTTAAAATATAAAAAGAGTTGACTAAAAAAATATTTCATGTTCAAAACAATTAAAAATGATTTGCCCGCTAGTGTAGTGGTGTTTTTTGTCGCTTTACCTTTATGTTTAGGTATAGCATTAGCTAGTGGAGCTCCTTTATTTGCTGGTCTTATAGCAGGAATAATTGGAGGTACTATTGTAGGAGGCTTAAGTGGTTCTAAAATTGGGGTTAGTGGTCCTGCTGCAGGATTAGCTGCTATTGTATTATCTGCCATTGGTACATTAGGTGGTTACGAAAACTTTCTTGTAGCTGTAGTATTAGGAGGTGTAATACAAGTTTTACTAGGTGTTCTTAAAGCTGGGGTAATTGGTTATTATTTTCCTTCTTCAGTTATTAAAGGAATGCTAACTGGTATAGGAATTATAATTATAATAAAACAAATACCTTTCTTTTTTGGGTATGATAAATCTGCAGAAAGCATATCTCTAGATGCTATCAATGTAGGATCTACATTAATTGGTGTTCTAGGTTTAGCTATTTTATTACTTTGGGATAAAGTATTATCAAAAAAAGGGAAAATATTTCAAATAATTCAAGGACCTCTAGTTGCTGTTGTTGTAGGTATTATTTTTTACGTAATTACTCAAGGTAATGATCAAATTGGTATCAATGCTGCCCAATTAGTAAGTGTACCTGTACCTGATAGTTTTGATACATTTTTAGGTCAATTTAGTTTTCCTAATTTTGATGCAATTACAAATAAAGATGTTTGGGTTATAGCATTTACCATTGCTTTAGTTGCAAGTTTAGAAACTTTATTATGTGTTGAGGCAACTGACAAATTAGATCCAGATAAAAATGTTACTCCTACTAATAGAGAGTTACTTGCACAAGGTACTGGAAATATCATTTCAGGTTTAATTGGAGGTTTACCAATAACTCAAGTAATTGTTAGAAGTTCTGCTAATATTCAATCTGGAGGTAAAAGTAAATTATCTGCCATTATTCATGGTTTCCTTTTACTTATTTCAGTAATATTAATCCCTACTCTTTTAAATAAAATACCATTATCAGTTTTAGCTGCAGTTTTATTAATTGTTGGTTTTAAATTAGCAAAACCAGCTTTATTCTTTAAAATGTACAAACAAGGACTAAAACAATTTTTACCTTTTATAGTAACGGTTTTAGGTATTGTTTTTGCTGATTTACTTATTGGAATTGGATTAGGTTTATCGGTTGGTATTGTTGTTATTTTATATAAAAGTTACCAAAACTCTCATTTCTTACATATTGAAGATAAAAGTAATGGTTTACATAAAATAAAAATGTCATTAGCTGAGGAAGTTACTTTCTTTAATAAAGGTGCAATTTTAAAAGAATTAGACAGTTTACCAGAGGATACTTATTTAGAGTTAGATGTAAGAAAAACAAGGTATTTAGATAATGATATAATTGAAATCTTAGAAGACTTTGCTTTTAAAGCAAAAGAAAAAAATATTGACATTAAATTAATTTCTGAACGAGGTGTTGTTGAAAATCCTTCAAGTTTTATTGAATTTTTTAAGTTAAGACCAAAAGCCTCATAAGAATGAATACATCAAAACATAAGATTGTCGTACTATCTAATTTAAAAGATAGTACGGCAATATCATTGAATACGGCTATTAGCTTAGCAAAGAAAACTAATGCTAGCATTCATTTATTTCATGTAAAAAAACCTAGTGATATAGTAAATACTGATAATCAATTATCAGCAAACAGAGCTATTAACACTAACTTTACTAAAATTAACAAGGATATAAATGAGTTAGTTTCTACTTATTCAAAAAAGTATAATATCGATATCACTTCTTCCTTTACTTTTGGTAATATTAAAAATGAAATTGATACTTTTTTAGAAAACTCAAATCCAAACATTATTGTAATTGGGAAACGTAGAAATAAAAGTATAGTTGCTTTAGGTGATAAGATTAGTAGACATTTATTAAAGAAAAAAGGCAAAACAATTATTATAGCCTCTTCAGAAAATAATCTTACACCTGAAAATGAAATTTCTTTAGGTATTTATAATGAATTAGAACAAAAAAGCAATGATTTCATTACTGACATTATTGAAAAATCTAATAAGCCTTTAAAAAGTCTTAAAGTAAACAAAAAAGACATTAAGTCTTTAGAAACAAAAGACATTAACTTATTACTAGTAGATAGAGAAAATGTAAAACCTAAATCTACAAAATCATTTAATAAACTACTTAGAAAAATAGACGTTTCTTTAGTAGTGGCTAATTAAAAATGTTAATTTCAAATTAACCCAAATTAATAAATCCATTTTGAACACGAGTATTAATAAATTACAGTTTTTTTAGTATATTTATTCCTACTCAACTCGAGAAATATGAAAAAACTATTTTCAAATCTTAAAGGAGACCTCTTTGGAGGAATTACAGCAGGAATTGTAGCATTACCATTAGCTTTAGCTTTTGGTGTTTCTTCAGGACTAGGACCAAGTGCTGGTTTATATGGAGCTATTTTTATTTCCTTTTTCGCAGCTCTGTTTGGAGGAACAGACACACAAATATCTGGGCCAACTGCTCCTATGACAGCTGTAAGTATGGTTGTTATTGCTAGTATTCTTGCATCAAATGATGGTGATATAAATAAAGCTTTACCAACTATCTTGATTGTTTTTCTACTTGCAGGTTTCTTCCAAATTGGTTTAGGAATATTAGGTTTGGGTAAATATATACGCTACATTCCTTACCCCGTTGTCTCAGGTTTTATGACTGCAATTGGAGTTATTATTTTAGTAACTCAAGTTTTACCCTCTGTAGGATATTATGCAAAAGAAGACACACAATTTGTTGAACAGTTTAAGCCTCTAGCTGAGGAAATAATATTAGAAAATATATTAAAAGATGAAGCTGGTGAGGGTATACTAGTTCTAGAAAACTTTAAGGAAACTATAAATAGAGCTGAGAAAACAACTCAAGCTGATATTTTAAAAGAAAGTAAAACATTAGCTGGTAAGGAAGCTTCTGGTGTATTAGGAACCTTTAAAGTATTACCAAGAGCATTAAAAAACATTAATTGGTTAGAATTAATTTTAGCTTTAGGTACTATTTTTATTATATATGGTTTTAAACGAATTACAACTGCAGTTCCAAGTACGTTAGTTGCATTAGTTGTTATGACCTCAATAGCATTAGGTTTTAGTTTAAACTATAGACCAATTGAAGAAATACCTGGAGGATTTCCTATTCCAAATTTAGAGATATTTACTAACTTTAAATTAGGTAATATAACACCGTACATTTTCACTGCTTTAACACTTTCATTATTAGGAGCCATTGATTCTTTATTAACATCAGTAGTAGCTGATAATATGACCAAAACCAAGCATAAGCCTAATAAAGAATTAATTGGTCAAGGAATTGGTAATAGTATTGCCGCTGTTTTTGGTGGAATTCCTGGTGCTGGAGCCACCATACGTACTGTTGTAAATATTAATTCTGGTGGTAAAACCAAAATTTCAGGTATGATTGCAGGTATTATGCTACTTGTAATTTTATTAGGTTTAGGGCCTATTGCTTCAAAAATACCAGCCGCTGTTTTAGCTGGAATTTTAATTACTGTAGGTATTGGAGTTATGGATTACAAAGGTCTGAAGGCGATTCCTAACCTACCTAAGGATGCCAAAATAGGACCTTTCAAGGTAAGTTCAGAAGTTATTATTATGATCGTAGTATTGCTTTTATCAACTTTTTGGAATTTAGTATATGCAGTTGGTATTGGATTAGTAATTGCTTCATTAATGTTCATGAAAAAAATAGGAGATTTAACGGGTAAATATTCTGATGTTAAACCTTTAAAAGAAGAATCGTGGGCAGATGAAAAAGACTTTCCAAAAAACTTATCTGAAGAAGTATTTATTAAACATATAAAAGGTCCTTTATTTTTTGGATCAACTAGTGATTTTCAACAATTAGTTAAGCAAATTCCTAATACAGCTTCTACCATTATTATAAGGATGGAAAAAATGCAGTATATAGATCAATCTGGACTTTACGCACTTGAAGATATTTTGGTTGATTTGAAAAAAGATGATAAAAATGTACTTTTAGTTGATCTACTAGATCAACCCCGCTATATGATGGAGCGTATTGATATTATTCCTGATTTAATATCAGAAGAATCAATATTTACAACATTTGAAGATTGTTTAACATGGGTAAAACAAAACGTAAAAGATAAATTTTAAAAAATATTAAAAATGAGAGATACAGCTATTACAAAAAGTAAACAAGATACATTAACTCCTAATGGAGTATTACAGGATTTATTAGAAGGTAATAAAAGATATACTGAGAATAACTTAACAGCATCTAATGTTACTGAATTAGTTAAACAAACAACTGGTGGGCAATTTCCAAAAGCAGTTATTTTATCATGCATCGATTCAAGAGTGCCAGTAGAGATGGCTTTTGATCAAACTATAGGTGACGTTTTCGTTGCTCGCGTTGCAGGTAATTTTGAAAATACTGATATTTTAGGAAGCATGGAGTATTCATGTGCTGTTGCTGGAAGTAAATTAGTTTTAGTACTAGGTCATGAAAGCTGTGGAGCGGTTAAAGCTGCTTGTGATGGTGTAGAGCTTGGTAATATTACTGCTATGCTTGATAATATTGCTCCAGCTGCTAAAATGGCATCTGATCAAGTTGAAGGTGTAACTGATTCATCTAATAAAGAGTTTGTTGCTAAGACAGTAGAAAATAACGTTAAGTTAACTATTGAAAGAATTCGTGAGAAGAGTAAAATTTTACAAGAAATGGAAGACAATGGAGAAATTGCTATTGTTGGTGGTGTATACTCTTTAACATCTGGAAAAGTAAATATGCTATAAACATATATAAATTTATTATAAATAAAACCCCCAAAACTTAAAGTTTTGGGGGTTT
>JBELFC010000039.1:0-2068 GCA_042093175.1 Tenacibaculum sp.
TTAATTTTTCATTAAAAAACTTAAGCTTATTCTCTCCCAACTCACTTCCTAATAACTTCCTGTATCCAAACTCTCCAGTAGCTGTATACGTAGCATATTTTTTATGTCCCGCTATCCAGTAAATTTTAAAAGGATTATCTGTTTCTGGCGCATATTTTTTGTAATCATCTATATTAAATCCTATTCTACCATTATTCGCCACAAAACAAGGATGTCCTTCAATCATAGCATGTTCAATTTCTTGAAAACTTTTATAGGCTAACTCTTTTGATGAAAATTTTTGGTTTTTGTATTTATATGCTGAACTAATTAATGTACTTGTAATTTCTTCTAAATAAGTAGCTAAAAACCCATTAGGTATTTGAAGTTTCTTTTGAAACTCAGTAATAAACCTTATGGCATCTACAGTTTCTTCTTGTTCATTTATATATTTTTGAATGCTTTCTACTTCTATATACCAATGATCTAACTCAAATTTTCTGGCATCAAAATAATAAGTATGTTTACCATTATCTGAAGTAATACTATATGTATTGAAAATCTCTTTATTAGTATGTTTTTTAGGAGTAAAAATAAGCTCATGAGAAAATTCACTGATTGCTTTTTTTACCAATAATTTATTTACAATACTCCAAGTTTTAGGCTCTATATATGATATTGTTGAATCCATTATTTCTCTGTTAATTTTATTAACGCTTTTTTATAAGTTTCTCTAGTGCAAAAAGCTAAAGCGGCTATTTTACTTGCCAGTTTTATTTCATGTTGATATACAAAACCAGCTTTCTTGTTAAGTACATGTATTTTGGTATTATGTACATCTGGCTCTACTACTACTCTTTCTACATAAGGCAAGCTGAAAAAATAATTGATGATTGTAGAAAACACATGCCATGTAAATTTTGGTATTCTTTGTTTTACTGGGGCTACCAGAATATGCATACCATAATCATTTAAATGAGCATGGTAGTGTTTTCCAATTATATCTTCTGAAGCTTTATAACGTTCCATTAGAAATATAGGCTCATTATCTAACATTCCAATATAAGTATGATGGTGAGGGTTGTTTTCTATTTCATTATAAGCCTCATATACTTCCTCTTTTGTAGATGTTAGCATACCCCAATATTTTGCATGAGGATTATTAATCCATTTATATATAGTATCAATATCCTTATCAAGATGTATTGGACGTAATGAAATAACACCTACATCTAGTATCTCTCTACTATAAAGTTGCTGTTCAATTTGCGTTGTCATTATACTTCTTCTAATTGATTTTCTTTTTTAAATACTGCTATTGGATTTATTAAATTCCCAGCAAATTGAAGTAATACAACTGGGTCATCTAAATCTATCATTTGCTTATTATTATTTAATTGTAGTCTATTTAAACAAGACAACTTAAATGCATCAGCAAACAAATCATATTTTTTAAACTTATCGTTAAACTGTGGATTCGCATTTTGGTATTCTTGTAAATTCTCAGCAACTAGTTTCCAAAAACTTTGCTCTGAAAAACCAATATGCTCTTCAAGGATTGGAGTTAAAAACCTAAAAAAACCATCAAAAATATCTGTAAAAATTGAAAGTAATTTGACATCTTCTGGAACAGGAGCATACATTCTCTTTAAGTGTTCAGGTAACTCAACATTTGGATTTAAAATAACTGCTTCTTCTGTTATATCTTTTAATAGAATTTTTACTGGTTTATTATTTTCTAAAACTAAAATTATATTCTCTCCATGAGGCATAAAAACTAAATCGTATTGATAAAAACAATGTACTAATGGACTTAAATAAGCCTTGAAATAATCTTTTAACCAGTTTTCTATTGTTAACCCAGAGCTTTTTATAATTTCTGGTAATAAAGCCTTTCCATGTTGATCTATATGTAGTAAAGCAGCCATAGTAATTGGCTTTTGATTTTCGGAAATAGCCATATAAGGGCTTTCTCTCCACAATGAAGCTAACATCTTATTATAATCGTTATGAACTCCAAATTCTTCAAAATAAGAGTTTACATAACTTACAGATCCTATTTCACTTAACATTTTAAATCCTGTTTCTT
>JBELFC010000039.1:2168-23484 GCA_042093175.1 Tenacibaculum sp.
GCAAATATGGTTGCTAATTTATTAAACCACTGCCAAGGATGAATAGGTATGAATAAGTAATCATCAGAATTATATCCTTTTTCAGTAATAAGCTCATTAAAATGATTAATAGTATCAATCCCTAACTCTTGCTCTATTAATTCCTTATAAGGCAGTTTTTCAATAGCTGCATATACTGCTTTTGCTTTATGGCCTGCTAACCATAAAAGTGAAAATGAATTTCCTGCTTCTGGAGCATAAGATCTATAATCACTACTATCAAAACCAATACGTCCATTATTAGCTACAAATCCAGGGTGTCCTTCGGTCATAGATTGCTCAATTGTTTGAAAATCGGCTGTTGCAAGTTCTTTAGCACTTGGATTTCCTTTTACAATTTTAAAAGCACTTCCATATAATGTGCTTATGATTTCTTCAAGATACACCGGCATCTTTTCATTATCTATTCCTAAAGTAGATTTAAATTCTTTAATAAATAAAATAGCATCTAATTCTAGTTCTACACCACTTTTAGTTTTAACAATTGTCTCTTCATTTATCATTAAATGATTTAAAGCCAATTGCTTTGCTTCAAACCTATACTCTATTGTTTCATTATCAGTTTTAATTAGGTATTGATTCCATCCATTCTTTAATGATGAAACTAATGTTGGTGTTATTAGTAATTCATGAGAAAATTCACAAATTGCTTTTTTAACCAATAACTTATTTGACTGTTGCCAAACTTTTGGTTGTATATGTTTTATAGCTTGTTGTGGTGATACCACATTATCTAATGTATTCATTGCACTACGTTTTGAAGGTGTAAATAACTTTATGTGTTTACTATATGTTTGTCTATTTAAAAAAGCCAACTGTGCTGTTTTATGAGGTAATTCAACAATTTTATTTAAAGTGAAACCTATTCTTTGACATAAGGCAAACATTTTTTTATTACGTATATCTGGTTCAACCAGTATTCTTTCTATACGCTTATTAGAAAAAATAAAATCCATAATACATTGAAACATGTACCAGGTAAAATGATCAATTTTAGGAAGTTTTGGAGGAGCTATTATAATATGAACCCCACTGTCTGTACTTTTAGAACTATAATAATTAGCTATACTATCTTTTTGTGGATTGTATCGTTCTAAAACAAAAGCTATTTCATTATTAAACTCTCCTACAAAAACATCATAATGTTCAGGCTCCATTAACTTTACATATTCCTCTTCTACTTCTTTTAATGAAGTATTTTGCATTCCCCAAAAAACAGCATAGTCTTTATTTACCCAGTTATGAAGTATAATGCTATCTTTTTTTATATCAAATGCACGAATTGTAATTGTTCCTAAATCAGGAATACTCTTTGTAAATAGTGTCTCTTTTTTCATATTTAAGAAGCTTTAACAATGTTTTTGGGTACAGAAACTAATTTAAAAATGAAAATGTATAACACAATTGTTACTATAAAACCAGACAAAGCAATTATAAAAGGTAAGCGTAATCCGAAGTTTTCAACAACTAAACCAACACTTAATGACGCCACTAAAACTCCTAAATTTTGAAAAAAATGAACCTTACTATAATCTAATGCATACGATTCGGGAGTACTCATTTCAAATAATAAAACATCAAATTTTACTACTCCTTGAAAAATAGCCCATCCGTAAATAATTCTTCCTACAATAACTACACTATCTAATGGTATTCCTTGTAAAAACAAACCTACTAAACCTATAAGTAAAGCCATTATAATGCCTTCATATCCATTCGATTTTTGCTTATTACTAATCCATAATGCTATTAGGGCAACAAACCCTGGTATGGCATAAATTGTACCTGATATTAATTTTGAATCATAATTAGAAAAACTTTCCCAGTACATTGAAAAAAATGGGCGAATTATAAAATCACTGAAATAAAGAATTAACGTTAGCAAACCAATTTTTAATATTAATCCATTTGATAGTGAGTTTTTTTCTTTTTTATTCTCATCTGAAATTATAACAGTAGTATTAAACTTTTTACTTTTTAATAAATAAGCGCTCATCAACATTTGAATAAAATCACCAAGTGCCATAATTAAAAATATTGAACTTGGATCAATATAATCAACAGTAAAACCTCCAATTACGGCTCCCAAGATTCCGCCCAAGTGAACAATTACTGATAATAAACCAATAGTTGATACATGCTCTTCTTTTTTAATTATTTTAAGTATATATGGGTATACTAATAAATAGCTACCTTTAAACAAAACCATTATTAATGACACTATCCAAAAACTTAAATAAGAACTCGTCCAATAACAATAAAGTGCTAAAACACCAGCTATAGCTTGTGTGTAAATTAATATTTTAAGCTCAGCTACTTTTTTTGATATATATGCCCAAAAAGGAAACGCTATCATTACCATAAAACAAATTGCTGCAAAATAAAAACCTACATTTTCTGGATTGGTCATTCCAAAGCGGATAGCAAAAAACTGAGGATAAAAAGGGTGTAATAAATAATCACTTACTACCGCTATAAACGTCATTAGTATTAAAAATGATTTCAACTTCATTCGACTACTACATTTAAAGGTTTTTCAATTTCTTCTTCTTCATTTACACCGAATTGTTGAAAAGCGATACTTGTTTCAACTGGGTAATATTCTTTACCTGTTATCTCTTTTATTATATATGAATTTCTATAGCAAGCCATACCTAAATCTGGAGTAACAAAACCATGTGTATATAGCTCAACATTTTGCACAAAAATCTCATTATTGTTTTTATCTATACTATAGTTTCTATGTACATCATAACGCCCCTTATTATCCCATTCTAATCTATTTGAAATACCTTCTATAAACTCTGGTAACTTGTAATAATACCCTGTTGATAAAACCAGGCCTTCAGTATTGATTTTAAGATATTTATCCTGCTCTACTTGATGTAACTCTAAAAGAGTTTTATTTTCTTTTACAATTGTGTTTTTAAGCTCGGTATTAGTTCTTAATGATACCTTTAAAGGTTTTTCAGAATACGATCTTTTGGTATATAATAAATCATGAATATCATTAATCAAATCTTGATTTATACCTTTGTATAAATGCTTTTGATTTTTAATCAAATCATCTCTTTTCTCTGATGGTAAATTGTAGAAATAATCAACATATTCAGGAGAAGTCATCTCTAAAGTAAGTTTAGAATACTCTAATGGAAAAAATCTTGGAGATCTTGTTATCCAGTTCAATTCATATCCTTTAGTATCTATATCCTGTAATAAATCATAAAATATTTCTGCAGCACTTTGTCCACCTCCTACTACAGTAATTGATTTTTTAGTTTGTAATTCATCTTTATGATTCAAATATTTAGATGAATGTGTAGCTCTATCTTTTAATTTTTTAGCACAGTTAGGTATATATGGGTGCGTACCAGTTCCTAAAACAATTTTCTTAGCTTTATAAATTTTAATTTCATCTGTTTTAGTGCATTGACTTGTAACTACATAAACTTCTTTTTCTTCGTTAAAATGAATATTCTTTACCTCAGTATTAAAATAAATATTAGGTAATTTATTTATTGCCCATTGACAATACTTATTATACTCATTTCTTAATAGCAAGAAGTTTTCTCGAATGTAAAATGAGTATATTCTTCCTTGTTCTTTACTATAATTCAAAAAACTAAATGGACTTGTTGGATCTGCTAATGTTACTAAATCTGCCATGAAAGGAATTTGTAACGTGGTACTTTGTAACATCATACCAGGATGCCAATCAAATTTTTCTTGTTTATCTAAAAAAATCCCTTCTACTCCATCAATCGGATCAGTTAAACAAGCTAAACCTAAATTAAATGGGCCAACACCAACTGCTATAAAATCTAATATTTCTTTCATTTTAATTATTTATTGAATATTCTTCTCCTTTTTGTTTGATCATATTTAAAATTTCACGGAGATTCTTAACTGTATTCATAGGGTTTAATAGCGTAAACTTTAAATAAATATTCCCCTGTAGTTTTGTACTTGCTATTGAAGCACTACCTGATTTAAATAATGTGTTTTTGATGTATAAATTTGTAGCATCATGCACTTTATTATCAGTTTCATTTAACACTTTATATCTAAATACAATTGTGCTTAACTCGGGTACATGAACAGTTTCAAATCGTTTATCTTTCTTTATTTCATGATAAATAGTAACTGCTAAAAAATGTACTTTTTCTAAATATGAAGCTATGGCTTTTGCGCCTAAAGTTTTTAAAGTAAACCACACTTTTAAAGCATCAAATCTTCTTGTAGTTTGAATAGATTTCTCTATCAGGTTTGGTCGTTCAGGGTCTTTGTCTTCTAGTGGGTTTAAATAATCAGCATAGTATGACACATATTTAAAATGCTCTTTGTTTTTAACAAGATAAGCACTACAAGAAACAGGTTGAAACATAGTTTTATGAAAATCAATAGTTATAGAATCAACTGATTTCATGTTTTCAAAATAATGTTTATGAGTATCAGTTAACACAAAACACCCACCATAAGCACCATCAGCATGCAACCACATATTATGCTCTTCTGCTATAATTGATATTGTTTCTAACGGGTCAAAACTTCCATAATCTGTTGTACCTAAAGTAGCAACTACAGCAATTGGAATATTACCTTCTTGTTTAACTTTTTCAATTGCTAATACTAATTCATTAGCATCCATTTTCATTTCACTATCAGTTTTTATTGAGATAACTGAATCATATCCCATTCCCAATAAAGCTGCATTCTTTTTAATACTAAAATGAGATTTTTCTGAGCAAAAAATCCTAAACTTACTTACTTCATTAAACCAACCTTGTTGTTTTAAATTAACTCCATAGTTTGCAAAAGCATAGTTATCTCTTGCCATTAATAAAGCCATAAAATTTGATTGCGTTCCTCCACTGGTAAAAATACCATCAGAGTTAATTGGCATTGAAAATTCATTACATATCCAACGAATAACTTCTTGTTCTATAAATGTTGCTGAGGTACTTTGATCCCAAGTTTCAACTGCTGTATTTATAGTTGATGCAATAGTTTCTGCTACTATTGAAGGAATAACTACAGGGCAGTTTAAATGGGCTACATAATTGGGACTATGAAATGATATTGCATTATCTATATAAAGTTCGTTAAGAGACTCTAGAGCTTCTTTAAATGTATATGTTTTATCGTCAATCTTGGCATCTATTTTATGCTGCTTGATTGCTGTAATATTATCCCCTTTGTAAAAAGTTTTTCTTTTATAAAATTCTTTTAAAACATTGTTTATTGATATAGTGTACTCTTCTATTTTCCCAAATGACTCATCACTTAATATTCCTTCATAAAGTGATGAATCAACGAGTACGGGGGTTTCGTCTAGTGTCATTTATTTTTATTTAGTCTTAATAATAGTTAAGGCAAAATTATGACGTTAGTAATAGTAAAAATGACGAAAGTGTGATAAAAAATGACGTGAAAAGTTATAGTGCGTTCTTATACGTACTTATAGCTCTTTCTCTAGCAAATTTATGCTCGACTATAGCATTTGGATACGTTAATTCATTGAAATCAATAATCCACTTATTAATATAAATTAACTCTTTATCGAACTTTTTTAATTGTGTTTCCGGATTGAAAACTCTAAAATAAGGTGCAGCATCGCAACCAGTACCTGCAGCCCATTGCCAATTACCATTATTTGATGCTAATTCATAGTCTAATAACTTTGAAGCAAAATACGCCTCTCCCCATCTCCAATCAATTAACAAATGTTTACATAGAAAACCTGCAGTAATCATACGAACTCTATTATGCATATAGCCAGTAGCGTTCAATTCTCTCATGCCTGCATCTACCATAGGATATCCAGTTTTTCCTTTACACCATTTTTCAAATTCTTCTTTATTATTCCTCCATGGAATAGCATCATATTTCGATTTAAAATTTTGAGTAACCACCTTAGGAAAATGATATAAGATTTGCATAAAAAACTCTCGCCAAATTAATTCACTCAAAAAAGTGCTGTTCGTTTTTAAAGCATGAATAACCATTTTGCGAACACTTACCTGTCCGAACCTTAAATATGGTGATAAATTAGATGTCCCATTAAGCGATGGAAAATCTCTTACTTCCTCGTAATTAGACAAGTTATTTATAAAGTAAGGCTTTACTTGAATAGTACTATTTACAAAACCTAAACTTTCAATACTTGGAAAAGCTATTTTTACTGGTAAATAATTTTTATAATATTCATTGCAATCAAAATATTTAGCATGATTTTTTGCATCGAATTTTTTTAACCATTGATTTTTATAAGGCGTATAAACAGTATAAGGAGTATTATCTTTTTTAAGAACTTCGTGTTCTTCAAAGATAACTTGATCTTTATATGATTTAACTTTAATATTGTTTAACTCTAATAAATCAGATACTTCTTGATCTCTTTTAAGCGCATAAGGCTCATAATCTTTATTAAAAAAAACACTTTCAATGTCATATTCCTTTATTAACTCTTTCCATATTAAAAGTGGATCACCTTTCTTTATTTGAATAGAGCTTCCCAAAGCATTTAATTTTAGCTGTATTTCTTTTAAAGAGTTATATATAAAAGTTATTCTAGCATCGTTTTTAGGTAATTTATCTAAAATTTCATCATCAAAAATAAATATAGGCAGTACTAATTTTTCAGCTTTCAAAGCATAATATAAAGAGGTATTATCCTCGAGTCTCAAATCTCTTCGAAACCAATGAATAGAAATTTTATTGTTCATTAAATAATGTCTCTAATGTTTTAAAACGATGTTCAAAAATAGTAGTTAATTGTTTCTTAATAAATACTTTCTGTGCAATCATCCCTAAAAAACCAAACGGTATTTTATATGAAATCTTATCATACATCACTGTTTTACCATTAGGTAATTCTTTAAACCAATGTTCATGATGCCACATTTTATAAGGACCAAAACGTTGTTCATCTATAAAAAAAACTTGCTCTTTTACCTGAGTTATTTCAGTTACCCAATTTTGTTTTATACCTGGCAAAATTCCTACTTTATAAGTAATTATTTGACCAGCATATGCTTTTTTATCTACAGATGAAGTAATTTGAAACCCCATGTGTGAAGGTGTTATTTTCTCTAAATTTTCAGGGGAACTAAAGAAATTCCATGCTTCTTTTAAGCTTACATTTAAAACTTGTTCAGTTTCTAAAGTATGTATTCCAGAGTGATTCTTAAATTCTAACATTTTACGCTATTTTTTGCCATATTTTGTCTGATGTTAAAAGAAAACTTCCTACAAAATTAAAATTACATTCATTTGGAGCTAATATTGATAAAAAAAGATCATCCTCTTTTTTTTTATATAAATGATACGTTTTACCAACAATGGGTTCAAAACTAAATCTTGAATTGTATACAATATCATTATATTTATATTTATTCATCAATAATTGATAAGCTTCTTTTAATTCTTCATATTCAGCATTAAACTGATTATTTGCCTTGTAAATATTTTGTTTTTTCCAACTTATAGTATCAGTTATTTTTATAACTGGAGAAGATAAATTTGTGGCGTAAGGCTTTAAATACGCATCGTACGTATTTGTATCTTCATTAAATACAATATTATCTGGCTTTTTACTCACTATATTAAGTGTTTTTTTATTTTTGAACTTGTAGGACTTGTTGTTGAATAAAAATAATCAATAAACCTTCCATTTTCATCTATTAAATATTTTTGAAAATTCCATTTTACTGATGAATTAGATGCTCCATTCAACGATTTTTTGGTTAGCCATGCATATAAAGGATGTTGCTTTTCTCCTTTCACATTTATTTTTTCAGTCATGAGAAAACTTACTCCGTAATTAAGTTCACAAAAAGATTGAATTTCTGAAGAATTCCCAGGCTCTTGACCTCCAAATTGATTACAAGGTAATCCTACGATCATTAAGTTTTCTTTGTGTGTATTATATAACTCTTGTAGACCTTTATACTGACTAGTAAACCCACATTTTGATGCTACATTTACAAATAGAATTTTCTTTCCTTTGTATATCTCTAAATTAATAGGTTTGTTATTTATATCGTTGATTTTAATATCATAAACCGAAGTTTTAGGCTCTAAAGTTTGTGCTTTTACTGATGAACTAAAAATTGACATAATTATAAATAATTTTAAAAAAAATTGTTGTTTTATTTGATGCTTACTCATAGTACGTTTAATTTATACTAATTTTTTCTATGGTTAATTTAAATTCTTCATTTTTCTTATTTCCTATTAATACAGCTATTTCTTTTATTGTTGGTTCAGAAAAATTATCAATATTCAATTTATATCCTCTAAAAGACGCATAAAAGCTTTTTAAAGGAATCACAATTTCTTCCATTTTGTTTGAAGTTTGAAACGATTTTACGTACCAATATCTTTGGTTTTTTCTTGATTTTATTCTAAACTGATATTTTTTCCCATCTCCTTTTACTCTTAAGATAACATTTTTAGAAGACTTCTTTAAATTTACATCTACAGATAATCGAGTCATTGCAAAACCTCCATTATTTTCAGTAGAAACACTTCCTTTAAAAACACCTACACCACTATCATTAATAATCATATTAGAAGTAGATATTCCTCCCATTACACTATCATTAGTTTGATACCATTCGTTAACTTTAATCGATTTTTTAAAATCAACAATTGTAATCTCATTATTAAATAACATAAACACGCACAATAAAATTAGTTTTTTCATAATTTAAAGTTTTAAACTTATTATTCCCGCATCTATAGGAAATACTTGACCTGAAATAGATTTAGATTCATCAGACAATAAATAATTAGCCAAAGAAGCCACTTCTTTTGGATCTAGATAATTTTTTAAAGGATGACGTTCTTTCATCGTTTCTTTTTGTTTATCGTTTCTCAATAAACGAGCTGCTAAAGGGGTATCTGTAACTGTTGGAGCAATTACATTAAATCTAATTTTTGTAGCATATTCAGCAGCTAAAGATTTAGCCAAGCCTTCTACACCTGCTTTACTAACTGCAATACTAGCATGAAAGGGCATTCCTAGTTTTGTTGCTACGGTACTAAATAACAAAACACTTCCATGATTATTTATTAATGATTTTTCATATTTTTTTATCACTTTAACTGCTCCTAATACATTAATATTAAAATCATTTTGAAAATCTTCTATTTTAAGACGAGTAAGTGACTTTAAATTTATACTACCTGGGCAATATACTAATCCATCAATTTTTTCAATATCTGGTAAGTCATCTTCTAAAACATCTAATGAAAACCGAGTTATATCATCATTATCATCAACTTTAGAACGACTTATCATTATAATATGACAAGTAGCCTTTAATTTATCAACTATGGCTTTTCCAATACCTTTACTACCTCCTACTACAAGAACTGTTTTCATCTTTAAATAATGATTTTAAATTATACATACACTTTTACATTCTTCCCTTTAACCTCTTCTCTATTTTTCTTTTAATTTCTGTTATTCGCTTCATTGTATCCATTAAAGTTTTGTCTTTTGTTTTCTTGTAAATATTATTTAATGACAAAACTAATTCCTTCGCTTTTCTAGAAGCTAATATTTTTTCATTTCTAGTTCTAAAACTTTTGTAGTTACTCTCAAAATTTAGAACTTCTTCCATTAAATTTAATGTACTCATTTTATATAATTTTGTAATTCAACTATTTTTTCTTTTGTATTAAAAACTCCTCCATAAAAACAGGTAATTGTTGAGGATGAATCATCTTTAACGCCTCTAGACGATACACACAAGTGCTTAGCATCAATTATAACAGCTACATTTTTAGTATTTAAAATAGCTTGTAAGTCTGTTGCTATTTGATTTGTTAAACGTTCTTGTACTTGAGGTCGCTTTGCATAATATTGTACTATTCTATTTAGCTTAGATAGCCCAATAACTTTACCTGAAGAAACATAAGCAACATGAGCTTTACCTATTATTGGAACAAAGTGATGCTCACAATTAGAATAAAATTGAATGTCTTTTTCAATTAACATCTGATTGTACCTATATTTATTCTCAAACAAGGCTATTTTAGGTTTATTTTTAGGGTTTAAACCGGAAAAAATTTCATCTATATACATTTTAGCTACTCGTTTAGGTGTACCGTTTAGTGAGTCATCAGTTAAATCTAACCCCATAACATCCATTATTTGAGAAAAAAGACTAGCTATTTTTTCCTTTTTCTCATTATCAGATAATGAAAATGCATCATTTTTTAAAGGTGTATCTATTCCTGTATATAAATGATCGTCTCCTATATCTTCTATTGAAAAATCATTTAATGAATTTTTATTTATAAGGGTATTCAACAAAGTTTCTTGGTGTTTCATAAAGTTTAATTTTTAATTCCAAATCATTGGAAATTTCTTTTATTATTTCATCATATATTACTACCGCAATATTTTCGACTGTTGGATTTTTATTTTTAAATAAAGGAACATCTAGGTTTAAATTTTTATGATCAAATGGCTCTAATACTTTCTCCTTAATAATACTTGACAATATTTTGGTATCAATAACATATCCAGTATCTACATTAATATGGCCTATAACTGTAACTTCTAAATCATAATTATGTCCATGGTAATTGGGATTATTACACTTTCCAAAAACTTCTTCATTTTTTTCTTTGCTCCAATGTTTATTATGTAACCTATGCGCTGCATTAAAGTGTTCTTTCCTTGTTATCGCTATTTTATTCATTTATCTTTTTGATATCTTATTATTACTAATACTGCGTTGCCTTGAACACTTAAACCGACCTAAATCATAAGTACGCTTAGCTTCATGTTTAGTTTTCCTTCCTTGCACTCGTTTTCTCCATAATTTAAAGCTTGAAGGCTTTAAGGTTTTCCTCATTAAAACTATTACATCTTGTTCTTTTAAATTGAATTGGAATTTAATAGCATCAAATGTGGTTCTATCTTCCCAAGCCATCTCTATAATTCTATTTATATCTAAATCGTTATCTAAATTGATATTCTTCACTTATCTTACTTTTTAATAAAAGTATTTTCTGAATAATACTTTTGTTTTCATTTTTACCTTTTCCTTTAATTAGCTGTATATAGCTTGAATTAGAATGAATACTAAAATAATCTCCATTAAAAATTACAAGTTTGTAATAAGGTATTACCCATGAAAATCGTTTGAGTTGTTGTGTAAAATGTACTATAATACCTTTTGGTCTTAATTCAATATTAGCATAATTAATGTCTGAAACATTATTTATTAACTCTTTAAAGTTTTCACTTACAGAATTAATTATCATCCTCTTACTACCAATTCCCTTTAATTTTATTTTTTTAATTAAAGAAAATGGGGAACCAACCAATAGGTTTATTTCATTTACTTCACTTTTTTCAGTGTATGTGGTATTAAAAACTAGCATAATTACTTAACTATATGTTTATTTAATATTCGAATACTTTCTTCTATTACATCTTTATCTTTTCTCATATTCCATATAACATCTGATGCTTTCTTTCTAGTAGATGATACATTTACAATCGGTTTAGGATAATTTACACCTAGATTAAAATTGTATAACTTTTGTTCTAAAGTTGTTAATTTATAAGGTTCATGTCTAAATCTTACAGGTAATTTTTCAAGTTCAGGAACCCATTTAGTAATAAATTTAGCATCTGAATCATGTTCTAAACCATTTTTTATAGGATTATAAATTCGAATAGTATTGATTCCTGTTTCACCAGCTTGCATTTGTAATTGAGGAAAATGAATTCCAGGTTCAAAGTCTAAAAATATTTTTGAAAGATATTTAGAAGCATCTTGCCATGGTTGCCATAAATTATGAATGAAAAAGGAAACCAGCATTGCTCGCATTCTGAAATTTATATATCCCGTTTCTATTAAACAACGCATTGAAGCATCAATAAAAGGGACTCCAGTTAATCCATTTATCCAAGCTTTTTGATATTTTTCAGAAATTTCTTTTTTTAATTTATGAAACCCTTTATTTAAACTTTCACTTTCCATAATACATTCCATTTCAAACTTTTGGATAAAATGTGCTTGCCATCTTAGTCGTGAGGTAAATGCATCAATAGCTATTTTATTTTTTGCTTTTATTCTATACTCTTGTGCATATTGAAAAACTTCTCTAACTGATAAGTTTCCCCAAGCTATGTATGGAGAAAGTCTACTACAACTTTTTCTTGCTTCATTAGGTTTTGATATATGTTTAGAATAATTAACATAACGTTCATTAAAAAAAGAATTTAAATATTTAATCCCTGTTGATCTTCCTCCAAATTGAAATGAAGTGTTTTTATTTGTTTCTAATGATAACTTATCTAAATTCTTTTCTAAAGATTCTATTTCTTCTTGATTAACAAAATTATCTTGAGACTTGGGATTAAATAGAAACTGGTTAGATTGCATATAAGACTCCCAATCTTCTTTCCATTTAGTTCTATCAGATCTTCCTCTAAATACACCATTATTAATATTTTCTATCCAATCAATTGAATTATTCCTACAAAAACGCTTAAAAGTTTTATCTCTATTGTATGTTTTTAGAATGCCTGTTTCTTGATGAGAGAAAACGGATTTTATTTTTTTCTGTGATGATAAATAACTAAAAACTGGAAGTATTTCTGATTGTACAACTAAAACTTTTGTATTTAGCTTTTCTAATTCATTATTTATATCATGAATAGATTCTTTAATAAAGTTCCAGTGTCTTTCTGAATAATGAGGATCATTTAAAAGAATTGGTTCAAATACATATAAAAGCAACACTTTGTTACCTGACTGAATTGCATTAAAAACTGCTTCATTATCATGTAATCTAAGGTCTCTTTTAAACCAAACAACTGCTATTTTTTCTTCTTTGATCATTGTTATAATACTAACCTAATCAAAGATACTATTTTTGTTTAACAAAAACAATATTTAGTTAAACAAAATAAATAATCAATAGTTATCTGGTTCATTAATTATACTCTTAGCCCTTGATTTAACTGATTCTAGAAGCTTTAAATCCATCTTATTTAAAAGATTAAACATCATAAACATTCTTCTATTTTTTTGCAACTTTTCTTTTTTTGAAGCTAAGAAGTTCCAATACAAGCTATTAAAAGGGCATGCGTTAACAGAAGTTTTATCTTTTTTATTATAACTACAGTCTAAACAATAATTACTCATTTTATCAATATAATTTGCACTAGAAATGTAAGGTTTTGTAGCAATGATTCCTCCATCAGCATATTGACTCATCCCTCTTGTGTTTGGTAATTGAACCCATTCTATAGCATCAATGTATACTCCTAAATACCAATCATCTACTTCTTCAGGGTCTACCTCTAACAATAAAGCCAAGTTTCCTAAAACCATTAATCTTTGAATATGATGTGCATATGAATTGTTTAATGAATTTTTCAAGCAATTTTTAACACAATTCATTTTGGTATTCCCTGTCCAAAAAAAATCAGGTAACTTATTTTTATGTTCAAAAAAATTAGTCTTTTTAAAATTAGGCATTAACTTCCAATACATACCTCTCATAAACTCTCTCCATCCTAAAACTTGACGAATAAAACCTTCAGCTTGTGATATACTTATGGCCTCATCATTATAATATGATGTTTCAACTTTTTTAACAACCTCCTTTGGAGTTATTAATTTTATATTTAAAGCAAATGACAACTTTGAATGATAAAGATACACTTCATTAACATGCATAGCATCTTGATAATCTCCAAATAAAGGTAGCAACTCTTTAACAAAATAATTTAGCTGCCCGATGGCCTCATCTCTATTTAACGGATAATCAAAATACCTTTCATTAATAGTACCAAATGTTTTGACTCCTGCTCTTTTAACTTCTGCTACAATTTTTGTTACATCATGTTTTATATCATATGGTATAGGAATAAGGCTTTCTTCTTTCCATTTTTTTCTGTTACTTTTATCAAAATTCCATTTTCCTCCTACAGGTTTGTCATTCTCAATTAAAACTTGATGTTTTTTTCGCATATGTTGATAAAATGCCTCCATAACAGTTTGTCTTCTATCTTTAAAAAAAACAGTTAGCTCTTCTCTTTCTGTATAAAAATGTTCAGAAGAAAGTACAGATGTGCTTATAGACAAGCTAGAAGCTAGTGCTACTAATTCTTCATTCAACCTATATTCATCTGGATATTGGTATTCAAAATGCGTTACCTCTTCCTTATCTATTAATTGTAGTATGTTATTTTTAAAATCATGAAAGTTATTTTCATCATTTATTTTATAGTATATCAAGCGATGTCCCTTTTCATTTAACTTAACAGAAAAATCTCTCATAGCCCCCAAAAAACCAACAATTTTTTGAATGTGATGCTTAACATAACTAGCTTCTTGCTTTGTTTCAAACATGCAATACAACACATTATCATTTACTTCTTTAAACCAAGAATGGTTTATGTTCAGCTGATCTCCTAATATTAGTCTTAATGTTTTCAAAATACTTATTTTAATTCTATAACCATTTTTTTCTGTATTCTCCTTCAGGGTCATAAAACATTGCCTGTTTTTTTACATCAAAAGGGGTGTTTCTTAAATTATTACCAACCCCAGCTATATACATCCAGTTCCCATAATTACTATGTACATCATAATCTAGTAGTAAGCTTTCAAAATATGCTGCACCTATTCGCCAATCTTGTTTTAAGTCATGAACAAAAAATGAAGCTGTATTTTGTCTCCCCCTGTTACTCATCCACCCTGTTCGCTTTAATTCTAACATATTTGCATTTACAAAATCATCAGAAGTATTACCATCTACCCAATTCTTTATAACTTTATGATCTATTTTAGTATTAACTTTTTTATTTTGAATACCTTCTTTTTTAAAAATTGAATTACCATGCTTCATAGATACGTACTTAAAAAACTCTCTCCATAAAAGTTCAAAAAACATCCAATATGTAGATTCGTTAGCTACGATATTGCTTTCAAACTCTTTTATTTTCCAATAAATAAACCTTGGAGAAACAGCACCATTAGCCAGCCATGGAGAAAATTTAGAACTATAATTAATGCCCAGTAATTGATTTCTGGTTTTTTTATAAACTGCTAAATTTTTAGTTTTAAAAAAATAATCATTTACTCTTTTAACGCCTTCATTCTCTCCACCTTCAAAGGGGAATGCTGTTTGTTTTTTATATTTAGACTCATAATTTATTACTTGAAAAAACTCTAAAGTCTCCCCTAACATTACATCTATTTTATCTTGAAGTGGTATTTTATAATTCAATAATTTAGGAACAAAGCAATGTTTTTCAATTTTCTTTCTAAAACTACTAAATGATCTAGGAAGCTCAGAAAACAAATTCATAACATCATCTGCATCAAATAAAAATTGATTAAAAATTGGCTTAACAATTGTCTTTTTTGATAAATGAACTATAACTTTTTCTTCTTCATTTAATTCTTCCTGAGTCCAATTTTTTTGATAAAATAGATTTACTATTTCAAAATGTTTATTTAATTCAAAAAAAACTTCTTTAACAGAGTTATTATAAATAAACAGAGGAATATTATATTTTTTCAACTTGTTTTGAATACATAATACTGTTTCTGCTAAGAATTTCAACCGGAATTTGCCAACCTTACTATAACCGAATACTTTTTTAGAATAATTTTTATGATCAAACAGGAATATGCTAATTATGGGAAGTTTCTTTTTTATAGCTTCATCTAAAACTTTATTATCATGAAGTCTAAGATCATTTCTAAACCAAACTAAAGTATATTTTTTGAGTTTTTTCTGCATCTTTTACTACAATATCTAACAGTATCCCAATTTTTTTCCCATTTCTTTCTCCATGAAAAAGGTAATTTACACACTAAACATGTTTTAAAAGGAAGATGCTGTTTCTTTACACCTTTCACTATTGTTTTTTTACTAAATGATTTAACATGCCTTGAAAAACAAAAGCATGAAAAGGTAACACACTATACCAATACAACCTCCCTAGAACACCCTGAGGTCTAAAAACTGCTCTTTGATACAACTTTCCTTTTACTATTTTGAACTCTAACCAAGCTTCACCAGGAAGTTTCATTTCAGCAAACAGTAATAATCTTTTTTCTTCTTTATCAGCTAAAAGAACCCTCCAAAAATCTAATGCATCACCAGCAACTATATCTGTTTTATGCCTCCTCCCCCTTCTTAATCCTACTCCTCCAAATAACTTATCTACATATCCTCTTATTTTCCATAAGAAATTGAATGTATACCAACCATTTTCTCCTCCAATACTCCATATTTTATCTAAAGTTTGTTTTTCATTCATTATTTCTTTACTTCTTACATCTTTAAAACATCCGTACTGAGGTACATTAATATATTGTCCTAATTGTTTATTAAAAACCCCACTTATCATTGCGTCTTTCCAGCTTGATATAACTGAATTTTGGGCTACTTTAGCAAAGGCTTTATTAACTGCTTCTTTATAGGAAATAGGTTCAATTTTTATAATAGAGTTAATGTTTGAAGGTTTTCCTATTACTTCTACTTTCATACTATCTACTAAAGAACTAGCTAATTTAAATGAGGTAGACGTAACGAAATACAACCAATAAGAAGATAATTTAGGTGTTAAAACTGGTAGGGTTAAAATATATCTTTTAAAGTTTCTAGCCTCAGCAAATTGTAATAACATTTGCTTGTAAGTAAGTATTTCTGGCCCATAAATATCATACGAATTATTATACAACCTTTCTTCTAACAAAGACTTGTTTAAATATGTTAAGACATCTCTTATTGCAATTGGTTGTGTTTTAGTTTTTAGCCATTTTGGAGCCACCATAACCGGTAACTTCTCAACTAAATCACGTATTATTTCAAATGAAGCACTACCACTACCTACAATAATTCCTGCTCTAAATGTTGTTAATCCATACTTATCAGATTTTAAAGTTTGTTCTACCTTAAAACGAGACTGCAAATGCTTTGACAATGACTCATCATTAACAATACCACTTAAATAAATAACCTGCTTACAAACAGTTTTTTCTATTATAGACTTAAAATTCACAGCACATGTATATTCTAACTCTTCAAACTTCTCGCTGCTGGTAGACATAGAGTGAATTAAATAATAAGCAACATCAATATCTTTAGGAATACTAACAGCTCCTACATTTAAAAAATCTATTTTCAGAAATTCTATTTGCTTTTTATTTTTTAAATCTTCTGGAATTCTAGTTAAATCACGAACACAACAAACTAAACTGTGATTATTTTCTAGTAAACTAGGTATTAAACGTTTTGCTATATAACCTGTAGTGCCAGTAATAAGTATTTTCATATATATTATTTTTAGGCAGTTACAGAAAAGACTTTAATTTTTAGGTCTTTGATAACTTAGCCTTGTTTTTATTTTTGGAACTGCATAAGCGTCCAATCCATTAATTGCAGCAACATTCCCCTCTAACAAATCAATAAAACCATCTTCCTTTATTAATGAATCGTCAATATGTAAATCAATAATTTCTCCTAAAACAAGTATTGTGTCATTTGCTTTTATGTAGTATTCTTCTACATACTTCAAACCTATTTTTACCGGGCTCCCTTCTACAAAAGGGGCATAAAAATCATTCAAATATTCTTCTTTTAAATTAGTTTTATCGAATTCAGATACTTCCGATGGATATTTTGCCGATGTATGATGTGCATCTTCAATAATATTACTATGGATATGGTTTACAGTAAAGTAACCTGTTTCTTTAATATTATCATACGTATTTCGTCTAACTGTAGTAGGTCTAACCACGAAACCTAACACTGGTGGAGCTGAACCGTAATGCACAACGGAACTAAAAACCGCAACATTAGTTATATTTTTTGTTGATTTAGTACCGATTAGATTCGCTGATTTATAACCAGAAACACTATTAATTAAGTTGATTTTATACAAATGCTCTAAACTATCAATGTAAGCTCTTGTTAAATACATTTATAAACTTTTAAAGTTATTAATTTGAATATGGTTCGCTTTTAAATCATGCATTAAATTATACAATCCAAAAAATGTTCTGTTTATATATATGAAATGCTTTGAACCTCTATTACCATTCATTTTTTTTAACTCAGTGCTTTTAGCATATTTCTGTCCTAACTCTGCTATTCTATTAAAAAAAACATCATCTGAAAAATCAAATACCTTTTCATGAAAAGGTTGCGTAAAAAGAGATAACATTTCATAAAATAATGATTTAAAAAATTTCTTTTCTTCATCAGTATCATCATCTCTTAAAATTTCAAGTTCATATAACTTGCTTTCAAAAAACTTAGGGTTTTCTATATTTTCTTTTTGAGCTAATTCAAAATAGGGTACATAAAAACTATCAGGAACCTCTTTCATACATCCAAAATCAATTACTATCAATTCATTTTTTTCTGAAACTAAAAAATTACCTGGATGTGGATCTGCATGTACTTTTTTTAATACATGCATTTGATACATATAAAAATCCCACAAAGCTTGTCCTATCTTATTTAAATCTTCAACAGAATTGTTTTTTGAAGTAAATTCAGATAAATGAACTCCTTCCATCCAATCCATCGTTAAAATTTTCTCTGAAGAATATTCAGAATAGTAATTTGGAAATTTCAAATTTGGTATTTTCTTACACTGTTCAGCAATTTCCTTGCTTTGTTTAAGTTCTAATACATAATTAGTCTCTTCAGTTAATTTATTTTCAACCTCTTTAAAATATTCATCTGAACCTTCCCCTTTTATGTTAAACATTTTAATAGCTATTGGTTTCACCATAGCTAAATCTGAAGAAATACTTTCGGCCACTCCAGGATATTGAATTTTAACTGCCAAATTCTTACTTCCTTTAGTTGCTTTATGAACCTGCCCTATACTAGCTGCATTCACTGATTTAGCAGTAAACGTATCAAACACTTCTAAAGGTGATTTTTTAAAATAATTCTTAAAGGTTTTGACAACTAAAGGAGGCGATAATGGCGGAACAGAAAATTGCGATAAAGAAAATTTCTCTACATAAGCACTTGGTAAAATATTTTTTTCCATACTTAACATTTGTGCTACTTTTAAGGCTGATCCTTTTAAGGTTTTCAATCCATCATAAATATCAGTTGCATTGGCTTCATTTAAATTTTCCTTAGCCTCTTCTTCTGATTTTACTATTTTCTCACCATAGTATTTAGCATAATTAACTCCTACTTTTAATCCAGTAGTAATTAATTTAGAAGCACGTTGAATTTTTGATGTTGGTATGTTGTCTATACTTTTCATACTGTAGGCATTTTTTCTTTCCACAAAAATTTGGCAAAATCAAACACACTTTGAACAGGTGTTATATCTCTTAAATCAAAACTTGCTTTCACTGATTTTTCAATAAAAATATCTGTTTTTTCAAAGTTTTCAGATTCATCATCTAACCAAAACTGAAGTGTAAATAGCAAATGCATCCATGAAGCTTCTAAAAAACCTTTATCTTGAATTTTATTTGCTGTTTTATTCTTAAAATCTATTTTATTTGTATGAATTTCTGCAGAAATATACTCATGAAATTCTAATCTTAATTTTGATAATAATTTTAATGATTCTAATTTATTTTTGTTTCGTTTCAACTTTAAAGTCACATACGATCTATTTGCTGATAACAATTCAAAAAAAGTATAGTAAAAACTTAATAATTTACTTTTAGAATCATACATTTTATAGTCTTCATTTTTCAATAATAATTCTACTGTTTTACTACAGAAAATTGCAAAAACTTTTTTCTCAAGAGTTTCAAAACTATTGAAGTATTTATAGAATTCACTTTCTTCAAAATCATGATTTTTTGAAAAAGCATATATTGTAGTTGAAGTATTTGTTCCCATTAATACTTCATCCATATATAATTCTATTATTTTATCTGCTGTTATGTTTTTTTTTCGAGCCATTGTTGTATATTTTAATTGTTTAAAACTATGTATGCATTTAAACTTGTAGCTATAGTCATCCATACCAAATAAGGCACTATCAATAAGGTATAAGCACCTAGAGACTTTAAAAATTTAAAAGTAAAATAACCTATTAATAGCCATAAAACTATGATTATAATAAGTCCTATTTCAGGTTGGTGAGCATTAAAAAAAGCCAAGTTCCAACTTACATTTAATATCCACTGAATACTGAATAAAATAATTAATTTCTTATACAAAAAATCAAACTTAAAGCTCAATTTAGTCATGTAGAAAGAAAAGAAGAACATAATTGATGACCAAGCAACTCCAAACACCCACCCTGGTGGGGTCCATGGAGCTTTATTTAGCGAAAGGTACCATTCAGCTCTAGGTCCGTTTTCCATTAATATTACACCTATATATAACGCTAAATAATTAATAATTAAAAAAACTATAAAGCGTACAAGAGGTTTATTTTTCATACTTCCTTTTTTTAAAAAAATTGAACAATAATTGTATAGAAAATAATAAATTGAAAGCATAAAACACATCTTCAAAAGGAATTGTGAATATTCTAAAATTTAAATTTTCATTATTATCATACCACACCACAGGCTCTTCTATAAAACTTCCTGTTAAAATTCCATTTATTAATAAAAATGGCATCATTATTACCATAAAGCTTGGCAAATAATTAGCTAAAACATGTAAATGATTTTTAATACTATAAACTAATAATAGTATGAAAAATATAAAATTTACAGTAGTGTACCATTTACCTATATTAAAAAGTAATAAAAATGAAACTATAAGTAATAATAATGTTGCTATTATAATAGTTGTTCCTTTCGATAATTTAAAATTTGGTAAATAGAACTTTAAAACTTCATGAGTAAATAAACAAGCATAAGGAATACAGAAAAAAAACATGCATTCTTCAAGTGGCATTCCTAGAATATCAATTGATAAATGATAATCTGGATTAAATCCCCAAACTGCATAGTAAGTAAAAATACCATCCCATATTAAAAATGGAATCGCTACCAAAATAATACTTAATACAACTGCTTTAAAATATTGAATAAAGTGAAATTCTTTTTCAAAAAAACTATACAGTAAAGGAATACTTAAACTCCCTAAATTTAATATGAGATATAAGTAATTGTTCATTGCTACTGTCTTTTTTTGAAATACTTGAAAGGAACAAATAACATCCCAAAACATTCTCCATCTGGTTTTCCTAAATGTTTATGATGAATTTTATGTGCTTTCCTTAAACCTCTTAAATATCTATTACTTGTGTTTTTAAACCAATTAAATCTACGATGAA